>JBDHTK010000001.1:0-58602 GCA_039808625.1 Devosia sp.
GCCTTTGCCCGCCCACCGTGTCATCCCCGCCGGCGGACCTTCAGGCTGAGCCAGAGGACTTTGAGACGCCCCCGGATTCCCGCCGGCGCGGGAATGACTGACTGAGAGGGCGGTGCGCATGGGCGGCGCGGCAGCCGGATAAGGTGTAAGGGGTTTCAAAGCTCGGCGCCAGCACCTAGATTTGGCGGCACGATCCATCGAGCGAGTTTCCATGTCCGCTGCTGCCGCCTTCGATCTCGTCCGCGACGAGACGATCCCCGAGATCGCCTCGCAGGTCCGCCTCTACCGCCACCGGAAGACCGGCGCTGAGGTGATGAGCTACGTCAATGACGACGAGAACAAGGTGTTCGGCATCACCTTCAAGACGCCGCCCGAGGACTCGACGGGCGTCGCGCACATCCTCGAGCATTCGGTGCTGTGCGGATCGCGCAAGTACCCGGTGAAGAAGCCGTTCGTCGAGCTCATCAAGAGCTCGATGAACACCTTCCTCAACGCCATGACCTTCCCCGACAAGACCGCCTACCCGGTGGCGTCGCAGAACCTCAAGGATTTCTACAACCTCGTCGACGTCTATCTCGACGCGGTGTTCTTCCCCAGGCTCAGCGAGGACATCTTCCGCCAGGAGGGCTGGCACTACGAGGCCGACGGCACGCAGATGCCGCTGAGCTTCAAGGGCGTCGTGTTCAACGAGATGAAGGGCGCCTATTCGTCGCCGGCGGCGCTGCTCGGCAAGGTGAGCCAGCTGTCGCTCTATCCCGACACCGCCTATGGCGTGAATTCGGGCGGCGACCCCAAGGCCATCCCCGACTTGACCTATGCCTATTTCAAGCGCTTCCACGAGCGCTTCTACCATCCGTCGAACGCCAGAATCGTGTTCTATGGAGACGATCCGGAAGCGCAGCGGCTGGCGCTGCTCGACGCGTATCTGAGCCAGTTCGACAAGGCGCCGGTGGATGCCAATGTGGCGTTGCAGCCGCGCTTCGCCGCGCCGCGCCATATCGAGAGCAGCTACGCGGCGACGGAAGCCGAGCCCGGCAAGAAGACGGGCATGATCACCGTCAACTGGATGCTGGACGAGATCACCGATCCCGAGACGATGCTGGCGCTCAACGTGCTGGAATCGGTGCTGGTGGGCACGCCGGCCGCGCCGCTGCGCAAGGCGCTGACCGAGTCCGGGCTGGGCGAGGGGCTGACCGGCTCCGGCCTCGCCGACGATCTGCGCCAGCCCTATTTCACCGTCGGCCTCAAGGGCATCGACGAGGCCGATGGCGGCAAGGTCGAGGCGCTGGTGCTCGAGACGCTCGGCGGGCTGGTGCGCGACGGCATCGACCCGCTGACGGTCGAGGCGGCGCTGAACTCGTTCGAGTTCGCGCTGCGCGAGAACAATACCGGCAGCTTTCCGCGCGGCATGGCGCTGATGTTCCGCACCATGCGCAACTGGCTGCATGGCGGCGACCCGTTCGCGGCGCTGACCTACGAGGCGCCGCTCGCGGCGCTGAAGCAGAAGGTGGCGGCGGGGGCGCGCGTCTTCGAGGGGCTGATCGACACCTATCTCGTCGCCAACCAGCATCGCGTGACGGTGCTGCTCAAGGCCGACCCCGATCTCGCGGCGGCCGAGGCGGCCGAGGAGCGGGCGCGGCTCGACGCCGTCGCGGCGGAGCTCGACACGGCCGGGCGCGAGGCGGTGGTGGAGATGACGGCGCATCTCAGGGCGCTGCAGGCGGAGGCCGATCCGCCCGAGGCGCTGGCCAGGATCCCGGCGCTCGGGCTCGCCGACCTCGCGCGCACCAACAAGCCGATCCCCAGCGAGCGCGGCGCGCTGGCGGGGGCGCGGCTGTTCACCCATATCCTGCCGACCAACGGCGTCATCTATCTCGACCTCGGCTTCGACCTCAGGCGCGTGCCGGCCGAGCTCGTGCCTTACCTGTCGCTGTTCTCGCGGGCGCTGTTCCAGACGGGCACGGCGAAGGAGGATTTCGTGTCGCTGATGCAGCGCATCGGGCGCGCGACCGGCGGCGTGGGCGCCAGCCGCTCGGTGTCGATGATGCGCGACACGCGCTCGGTCGCCGGCTGGCTGTTCGTGCGCGGCAAGGCGGTGCCCGACAAGGCCGACGAGCTCGTCGCCATCATCGGCGACGTGCTGGCGACGGCGCAGCTCGACAATCGCGCGCGCATCAGGCAGATGGCGCTCGAGGAAAAGGCCGGCCTCGAATCCGGGCTCGCGGCGCGCGGCCACGGCATCGCCGCCAGCCGGCTGGCGGCGGCGCTCAACCCGGCGGCCTGGGCCAATGAGCAGTCGGGCGGGGTGAGCTACCTGTTCTTCCTGCGCCAGCTTCTGGGCGAGATCGACAGCGAGGCGGGCTGGCAGAAGACCGTCGCGGCGTTCCGGACGCTGCGCGACCTGCTGGTGGATCGCCACTCGATGGTGGTCAACGTCACCACCGAGGCGGGGCTGTGGGCGGCGCTGGCGCCCAAGCTCGAACGCTTCGTCGCCGGCCTGCCGGTGCGCGACGCCGCGCCCGTCGCCTGGCCGGAGGCGGTGGCGCGCGACGAGGGGCTGACCTTCCCCGGGCAGGTGAACTACGTCGCCAAGGGCGCCAATCTCTATCCGCTCGGCTATGTCCATACGGGGGCGAGCGCGGTGGCGCTCAAGCATCTCAACACCACCTACCTCTGGGACAAGGTGCGGGTGCAGGGCGGCGCCTATGGCGGCTCGGCCGGGTTCGACCCGTTCTCCGGGGCGTTCATCTTCACCTCCTATCGCGACCCCAACCTGCTGCCGACGCTGGCCGCCTATGACGGCGCGGCGGCCTATCTCCAGGCCGGGGTGGGCGAGCAGGACCTGGTGCGCTCGATCATCGGCGCCATCGGCGCCATCGACACCTACCGGCTGCCCGACGCCAAGGGGTTCACCGCGCTGATGTGGGAGCTGACGGGCAATACCGAGGAGAACCGCCAGCGCCGGCGCGAGGAGGTGCTGGGCGCGACCGCCGCCGATTTCCGGCGCTTCGGCGAGGTGCTGGGCGCGGTGGCGGAAGCCGGCCGCGTCGTGGTGCTCGGCCCGCAGAGCGCCATCGCGGCGGCGAATGCGGAGCGCGGCGACTTCCTCAGCGTCACCAGGGTGCTGTAGCGGCGCCGGAAAGGTGAACCGCGGACGGGCAATCCGCGTTAGTCTCGTGCCATGGACGAGGCCTTGCTCGGGCGCGACCTCAGGATCGCCCCCATCGACGTTTTCATCGACCCGCCGGAGCCGCGGGCGCGCGCCATCATCACGCATGGCCACGCCGACCATGCGCGCGCCGGCCACGGCGCGGTGCTGGCCACGCCCGACACCATCGCCATCATGCAGGCGCGCTACGGCGCCGACGCGGCCGGCACGTGGCAGCCCTTGCCCTATGGCGAGGCGCTCGACATCGACGGGGTGCGCGTGTCGCTGCACCCGGCCGGGCACATCCTCGGCTCGGCGCAGGTGCGGCTCGAACAGCGCGGCCAGCGCGTCGTCGTCACCGGCGACTACAAGCGCCTGCCCGACCGCACGGCGGCGCCGTTCGAGCTGGTGGCGTGCGACCTGCTCGTCACCGAGGCGACCTTCGGGCTGCCGGTGTTCCAGCATCCCCAGCCGCAAGGCGAGATCGGCCGGCTGCTGGCCTCGCTCGCGGCCTTTCCCGAGCGCGCGCATGTCGTCGGCTGCTACGCGCTGGGCAAGGCGCAACGCGTCATCGCGCTGTTGCGCGACGCCGGCTATGACGCGCCGATCTACCTGCACGGCGCGATGAGCCGGCTGTGCGCGCTCTACGAGGCGCGGGGCGTGGCGCTGGGCGACTTGCGGCCGGTGCTGGACACGCCCAAGGCCGAGCTCGAGGGGCAGGTGGTGATCGCGCCGCCCGCGGCCATCAAGGATCGCTGGAGCCGGCGCCTGCCCGACCCGGTGCTGGCGGTCGCCTCGGGCTGGATGAGCGTCAAGCAGCGGGCGCGGCAGGCGGGCGTGGAGCTGCCGCTGGTCATCTCCGACCACGCCGACTGGAACGAACTGCGCGCCACCATCGCCGAGACCGGCGCCGGTCGCGTGTGGGTGACGCACGGGCGCGAGGATGCGCTGGTCTACTGGAGCCGGCAGCAGGGGCTCGCCGCCGAGCCGCTCAACATCGTCGCCTTCGAGGACGATGGCGGCGAGGCGGGCGCATGAAGGCCTTCGCGCAACTGCTGGAGCTCCTGGCGCTGACGCCCTCGCGCAACCGCAAGCTCGAGGCGCTGGTGCGCTATTTCGCGGCGACGCCCGATCCCGACCGCGGCTATGCGCTGGCCATCCTCACCGGGGCGCTGACCTTCAGGAACGTCAAGCCCGCGGTGCTGCGCGACGTGGTGACGCGCGAGGTGGACCCGGTGCTGTTCGCCATGAGCCACGATTATGTCGGCGACCTCGGCGAAACGGTCGCGCTGATCTGGCCGCATCATGGCGGCGAGGAGCCGCTGCCATCGCTCGGCGAGCTGGTCGCGCTCTTCAACACCACCAGCAAGTCGGCGCTGCCGGGGCTCATCGCCTCGCTGCTGACGCGCGCCGCGGTCAACGAGCGCTGGGCGCTGGTGAAGCTCGCCACCGGCGCGCTGCGCATCGGGCTTTCGGCGCGGCTCGCCAAGACCGCCCTCGCCACGCTCGGCGGCAAGGACCTGCAGGCGCTCGAAGAGATCTGGCACGGGCTCGAAATGCCCTACACCGAGCTTTTCGCCTGGCTCGACGGGCGGGGGCCGCGGCCGGACATCGACCACGCCTCGCGCTTTCATCCGCTGATGCTGGCCAACCCCATCGACGAGGCCAGGGATTTCGCGGCGCTGGCGCCGGCCGATTTCGCCGCCGAGTGGAAATGGGACGGCATTCGCGTGCAGCTCATCCTCGGGCAGGAGGGGCGGGCGTCGCTGTTCTCGCGCACCGGCGACGACATCGCGGCGGCGTTCCCCGATCTCGTCGGCAATGTGTTCGGCGAGGCGGTGCTCGACGGCGAACTGCTGGTGGGACACGATTTCGAGCCGGCGCCGTTCAACGCGCTGCAGCAGCGGCTCAACCGCAAGCTGGCCGCAGCGAAGCTGATGGAGCAGTATCCGGCTTTCGTCAGGGTCTACGACATGCTGTTCGACGGGCGCGAGGACATCCGGAGCGAAGGCTGGCAGGCACGGCGGCAGCGGCTCGAGGCGTGGTTCGCGCGCCAGCCGCAGACGCGGCTCGACCTGTCGCCGGTGCTGGAGTTCGCCGACTGGCCGGGGCTGGCCGAGCTGCGCCGGCACGGCGCCGCCGAGCACGGCCACGAGGGCGTGATGCTGAAGCTGAGGGCCGCGCCCTATGTGCCGGGGCGGCCCAAGGGACTGTGGTTCAAGTGGAAGCGCGACCCCAACATGGTCGACGCGGTGCTGATGTATGCGCAGCGCGGGCATGGCAAGCGAAGCTCATTCTACTCGGACTATACGTTCGGGGTGTGGCAGGGCGACGAGATCGTGCCCATCGGCAAGGCCTATTTCGGCTTCACCGACGAGGAGCTGCGCGCGCTCGACCGCTGGGTGCGCAACAATACGGTCAAGGCCTTCGGGCCGGTGCGCGAGGTGAAGAAGGCGCTGGTGTTCGAGGTGGCCTTCGATTCCGCGCAGCTGTCGGCGCGGCACAAATCGGGCGTGGCGCTACGCTTTCCGCGTATCAACCGCATCCGCTGGGACAAGCCGGCGGCCGAGGCGGCGACGCTCGACGACATGCGGATTTTCGTGGAGGCCACCTGATGTCGTCGCAATCCATCGAGCGCCAGCTGGCGGCGCTCACGGCAGAAATGGCGGCGGCCGCAGCGGCCGAGGATTTCGAGCGCGCGGCGCGGCTGCGCGACGAGATCGAGGCGCTGCGCGCGCCCGCCATCCGCAAGCCGCCGCCGGGGCAGATGGGGCTCGGCACCAACATTCCCGTGGCGGCGCCGCCGCGCGGCTGGCGGTGGCCGAAGAAGCCCGACCCGATGACAACGAATATCAAGCGCGGCCGCTGACATCGCATTTCCCACGGGCCGGCAAGACTCCCATAACCAATGCCCCCGACAGTTGTTCGTCACCGCCGCTTTCCGATGGCCCGGGGAGGGATTCTTCATAGTCTTGGGCGGCAATATTCGGCGTGCGACCGCGGGAGTCGCGCCGGACGGGAGACGACTGTCCAAGCATGGGCACGGCAGGCAAAATCGGGGGCGCCGCACGCGCGCTGGTGGCGATCGCGGCGGATGAAATCGACCAGGCGGTGCTGGTGGCGGATGCCGGGGGGCGGATCGTCTATTCCAACCGCGCCTTTCACGCCGCCTTCGGCTACCGGCCGCGCGCCATCAGGGGGCGCATGGCGCTCGAACTGCTCGCGGCCGAGGGCGTGGACGCCGGCGTCATCGCGCGCATCCGCGCCGAGCTGGCGGAAAGGCGCGCCTTCCAGGAGGAGGTGCCGCTGGTCAGCGCCAGCGGGGCCGTCGTGTGGATGTCGGCGCTGGTGAAGCCGATCTACGACCGGGCCGGCGCGCTGGCGCACTACCTGCTGGTGTTTTCCGACGCCGCCGAATCCAAGCAGATCCAGCGCCTGCAGCGCGACGTGCTGGAGGCGGTGGCGCAGGACCGGCCGCTGGCCGAGGTGATGGACCTCATCTGCCGGCGGGTCGAGAGCATGGCGCCCGACGTCGTGTGCTCCATCCTGGCGGTGGACGAGGGGGCGCGGCTGCGCCCACTGGCGGCGCCGTCGCTGCCGGCGCATTTCGCCCGCTCGGTCGACGGCGTGCCGATCGGGCCGCAGCACGGCTCGTGCGGCACCGCCGCCTGGCGCAAGGCGCCGGTGGTGGTCGAGGACATCGACAGCGACCCGCTGTGGGAACGCTTCAAGCAGCTGCCGCTGGCGCTCGGGCTCGTGGCCTGCTGGTCGAGTCCGATCACGCTGCACGATGGCCGCGTCGCCGGCAGCTTCGCCTTCTACTACCGGCAGCGGCGCGGCCCGAGCACCTGGCACGAACACATCGTGCGCGCCTGCGTCAGCCTGTGCGTCATCGCGCTCGAACGGCACGAGGCGACGGCGCGCATCGCCCGGCTCGCCTATTACGACAGCCTCACGGGCCTGCCCAACCGGGCGCGGCTGCGCGAGGAGATGGAACGGCGTTTCGACCGGGCCGAGCCGCCGCAGGCGGCGCTGCTGTTCCTCGACATCGACCATTTCAAGGACGTCAACGATACGCTCGGCCATCCGGTCGGCGACAGCTTCCTGCGCGAGATCGCGCGACGTATCGAGGGCGTGGCGCAGCCGGGCGACATGGTCAGCCGGCACGGCGGCGACGAGTTCGTCGTGGTGCTGGCCGAGGCCGGCGCCGACCGCGCCGAGGCGGTGGCCCGGCAATTGCTCGACGCCATCGACGCGGCCGTGGAGGTGGAGGGCATCGCGCTGCCGGCCTCGGCCAGCATCGGCATCAGCCTGTGCCCCGGCGACGGCACCGACAGCGCGACGCTGCTGCGCAACGCCGATACCGCCATGTACCGCGCCAAGAGCGAGGGGCGCAGCACGTACCGCTTCTTCACGCCCGAGATGAACCGCACGGCGCAGGACCGGCTGCTGCTCGGCGCGCTGCTGCGCGAGGCGGTGAACGGCGGCCAGCTCCGCCTCGCCTACCAGCCGCAGATCGACGCGCAGAGCGGGCGCGTCGCCGGGGTCGAGGCGCTGGTGCGCTGGTGGCATCCGGCGCTGGGCGAGGTGCCGCCGAGCCGCTTCGTGCCGCTGGCCGAGGACAATGGGCTGATCGAGACGCTGGGGACGTTCTGCTTCGGCGAGGCGTGCGCGCAGCTGCGCCGCTGGGACGCGGCGGGCCACTACGTGCCGCGGCTCGCCGTCAACGTCTCGGCGCTGCAGTTCCGCGCCCCGGCGCTGCCGCGGCTGGTGGCGGCGGCGCTCGAGCAGCATGGCATTGCGCCCGCGCGGCTGACCATCGAGGTGACGGAGAGCGCGATGACGGACGACAGCCCCGCCGCTGCCGACACCGTCGCGGCGCTGCGGGCGATGGGGCTCGCCATCTCGATGGACGAGTTCGGCACCGGCTATTCCAGCCTCAGCCACCTGGCGCGGCTGCCGGTGTCGGAGATCAAGATCGACCGCGGCTTCATGGCCGACCTCGAGCAGAGCGAGACGGTGCAGGCGCTGGTCACGGCGGTGATCCGCATCGGCGAGGCGCTGAAGCTGCGGGTGGTGGCCGAGGGCGTCGAGACGCTGGCGCAGCGGCGCTTCCTCGAGGCGCTGGGCTGCGGGGTGCTGCAGGGGGCGCTGTTCGCCGAGGCGATGGAGCCGGCGGCCCTCACGGCCTGGCTGGCGGGCCGCGACGAAGCCACCCCGGTGCGCGGCGCGGCGTAGCGGCAGCACGTGGCCGACGGCGTCGCGGGCGCAAAATTTCGTTCTAGCCCGTCTGCGCGAGGCGGTCGGCGGCGAGCTTCTTGATCTCGCGCAGCTCGGCGATGGTCGTCTCGAGGTCGGCGAGCTGCTGCTCGAGCAGCGCCATGCGCTGGTCCACCATCTCGACCAGCAGGCGCACCTGGGCGTGCTGGGTGCGGTCGGCGTCGTAGAGGCTCAGATAGTCGGAGATGTCGCGCAGCGAGAAGCCCAGCCGCTTGCCGCGCAGGATGAGGATGAGGCGGGCGCGGTCGCGGCGGCGGAAGACGCGGGTGGAGCCGACGCGCTCCGGCGTCAGCAGCCCCTTGGTCTCGTAGAAGCGGATGGCGCGCGTCGAGATGCCGAACTCGCGCGCCAGATCGGCGATGGAGAACAGGTCGTGGTCCTCGCTCTCCCGCCGGTTCACTGCGTGCGGTCCTTCATCGCCTTGTACTCGTCGCGCAGCTCCTTCTTCGAGAGCTTGCCGATGAGGGTTTTCGGAAGCTGCTCCTTGAAGATGATCTCGCGCGGCATTTCAAGCTTGTTGAGCCGCTCGGAAATGAATTTCCGGAGCTCGGCCTCGCTCGCCGCCTGGCCCTCGTGCAGCTTGACGAAAGCCACCGCCGCCTCGCCGCGATGCTCGTCGGGCACGCCGATGACGCTGGTCTCGTCCACCGCCGGGTGGGCGAGCAGCGCCTCCTCGATGGTGCGCGGGTAGATGTTGAAGCCCGACGAGATGATGAGGTCCTTGATACGGTCGACGAGGAAGACGTAGCCGTCCGCGTCGACGTAGCCGACGTCGCCGGTGCGCAGCCAGCCGTCCATGAAGGCCTCGGCGCTGGCCTCGGGGTTGTCATAGTAGCCGAGCATGACCTGCGGGCCCTTGACCTGCAATTCGCCGCGCTCGCCCAGGGCGGCGACCTTGCCCGTCTCGATGTCCATGAAGCGCACGTCGGTGGCCGGCAGCGGCATGCCGATGGAGAGCGGCTTCGAGGGCGCGCGCAGCGCGGCGCAGCAGACCACGGGCGAGGCCTCGGTGAGGCCGTAGCCTTCGGCGAGGATGGCGTCGGAGACGGCGGCGAACTTGCCGCGCAGCTCGCCCGGCAGCGCGGCGCCGCCCGACACCACGACCTCGAGCGGGGACAGGGCCTCGCGGTCGGCGCCGCCGAGCTTGGCGAGGGTCTGGATGAGGGTGGGCACCGCCGGCAGGACGTTGGGCCGCGTGCGGCGCATCATGTCGAGGAAGCCCTTGAGCTCGAAGCGCGGCAGCATCACCACCTGCGCGCCGTTGCACAGCGGCACGTTGAGGCACACCGTCATCGCGAAGATGTGGAAGAAGGGCAGGATGGCGACGACCTTGCTGGGCGGATAGAACAGGCCGCAGCCCCAGGCGTCGATCTGGCTCATATTGGCGGCGATGTTGCCGTGGCTCAGCATGGCGCCCTTGGGCAGGCCGGTGGTGCCGCCGGTATATTGCTGCACCGCCACATCGTGGAGCGGATCGATGCGCACCGGCGCCGGCCGGTCGCGGCGGGCGAGGAGGTCGTGATACCAGGTGCAGGCCGCGGCGGCCGGCGAGGCCGCGGGGCGCGCCAGCTCCTTGCCGCGCAGCAGCGGGAACAGCAGGCGCTTCAGCCCCGGCAGGGCGTGCGGGAAGTGGCAGACGACCAGCTTCCTGACATGGCCGGCGGCGACCAGCGCCGCGGCCTTGTCGAAGGTGACCTTGAGGTCGAGCGTGACCATGAGGTCGGCGCCGGCGTTGGAGGTGATGTGCGACAGCTCGTGCAGCGTGTAGAGCGGGTTGCAGTTGACCACGGTGCCGCCGGCCAGCAGCACGCCGTAATAGGCGACGGCGTAGAACGGCGTGTTGGGCAGCAGCAGCGCGACGCGGCTGCCCTTCTTCACGCCGTATTGTGCCTGCAGCGCGCCGGCGAAGGCGGTGATGGCCTCGCCGAGGTCGCCGAAGCTGGTCTTGCCGCCGAGGAAGTCGAGCGCCGTCGCCGCGGGGGTGCGGGCGCAGGCAGCCAGCACCTGCTCGTGCACCGGCGTGAGATCGGGCTGGACCTGCCAGTCGATGCCCTCCGGGTAGTTGGCGATCCAGGGACGCGGGTGATCCGTATCGGCGGCGTCGGCGGTCATCGTCTCTCCTCCGAAAAGAGCGGGGTTCTGTAGCCTCGCGGCCGACCCGCTTCGGAGGAACTAGAGCATGGGCTTCCCTATACGTCAAAGAGGTTCCCCACGGTCGCGGGGGTGTCCTTCAGCGTATTCCCTATAGGGCTTTTCATTGACGTATACGTCAATATGAGCCTATGGTGTTGGAAACGGCCGGGCCCGAGGGTTAAATGCCGTTGCCCGGCCGGGCAAAGGAGGAACCGTGCTGACGCTGGCCTTGGTGGTGATCGGGGTTGCGGGGGCGTTGACTCTCGCGATGCGGCGGGCGCCGCTGTGGCAATGGGCGCTGCTGGCACTGCTCCTCGCCTTGTTGAGCCGGGTGGTGACAGCCCCCGAGCTCGCCATCGACCTCGTCTCGCCGTGGACGCTACTGGCGCTGGTTCCGGCCGTCGTCCTGGGACTGCTGTGCATCGCGCCGCTCCGGCGCCTCGCGGTGACGGGGCCGGCCTACGGCATGGTCAAGGCCATCCTGCCGCGCGTCTCGCGCACCGAGCAGGAGGCGCTGGATGCCGGCACGGTCGGCTGGGACGCCGAGCTGTTCTCGGGCACGCCGCGCTGGGACAGGCTGCTCGCCATCCGCAAGCCGACGCTGACGGCCGAGGAGCAGGCGTTCCTCGACGGCCCGGTCAACACCGTCTGCGCCATGATCGACGACTGGGACATCAGGCACAATCGCGCCGACCTGCCGCCCGAGGTGTGGGCCTATCTCAAGGAGCAGGGGTTCCTCGGCATGCTCATCGGCAAGGAGCATGGCGGGCTCGGCTTTTCGGCGCAGGCGCAGAGCCAGGTGGTGAGCAAGGTGGCGAGCCGCTCGGTGGCTGCCGGCATCACCGTGATGGTGCCCAATTCGCTGGGGCCGGGCGAGCTGCTCGAAAAATACGGCACGCCGGCGCAGCAGGAAAAGTACCTCAGCCGCCTCGCCAGGGGCCAGGACGTGCCGTGCTTCGCGCTCACCGGGCCGCATGCCGGCTCGGATGCGGCGGGCATGCGCGACGTCGGCGTCGTCACCTACGACATGTACGAGGGCAAGAAGACCCTCGGCGTGCGGCTGAGCTGGGACAAGCGCTACATCACGCTGGCGCCGGTGGCGACGCTGATCGGGCTCGCCTTCCACCTGCACGATCCCGAGCACCTCCTCGGCGACACCGAGAATATCGGCATCACGCTGGCGCTGGTGCCGGCCGACCATCCGGGCGTCGAGATCGGGCGGCGGCACTACCCGGCGCGCGCGGCGTTCATGAACGGGCCGGTGAAAGGGCGCAACGTCTTCATCCCCATCGATTTCCTGATCGGCGGCACGCAATATGTCGGGCAGGGCTGGCGCATGCTGATGGAATGCCTCGCGGCCGGCCGCGGCATCTCGCTGCCGGCCATCGGCACCGTGTCGATCAAGCACGCGCTGCGCGTCACCTCGGCCTATGCGCGCATCCGCCGGCAGTTCGGCATCGCCGTGGGCATCATGGAGGGCGTCGCCGAGCCGCTGAGCCGCATGGTGCGCTCGGCCTACACCTTCGAGGCGGCGCGGGCGCTGACCGCCTCGATGGTCGATGAAGGCCAGAAGCCGGCGGTGATCTCGGCGCTGCTCAAGTACCGCACCACCGACGCCATGCGCGACCGCGTCAACGATGCGCTCGACATCCACGGCGGGCGGGCGCTGCAGGACGGGCCGTCCAACTACCTGTTCTCGGGCTACATGACGACGCCGGTGGCCATCACCGTCGAGGGCGCCAATATCCTGACGCGCACGCTCATCACCTTCGCGCAGGGGGCGCTCAGGGCCCATCCCTATCTCTATGCCGAGATCGCGGCGGCGCAGGACAAGGACCGCAAGGCCGGCATCGCGGCGTTCGACACGGCGTTCGGCGGGCATGTGCGCTTCATGCTGCGCAACATCGCCGGCAGCTTCCTGCACGGGCTGACCTTCGGGCGCTTCGCGTCGAGCCCGGTCAGCGACGAGATGGCGATCTGGTACCGGCAGGTCGCGCGCTATGCGCAGAGCTTCGCGCTGGTCGGCGACTGGACGGTGATCTTCCTCGGCGGCGACCTCAAGCGCAAGCAGCGTCTGTCGGGACGCATGGCCGACATATTGTCGGACCTCTACCTGCTCTCGGCGGTGCTCAAGCGCTATGCCGACGAGGGGGCGCTGGCCGAGGACCGGCCGCTCGTCGAGGCCATCGCCAAAGACCACGTCTTCGCGATCGAGCAGAGCTTTGCGGCGGTGTTCGCGAACTTCCCCAACCCGGTGCTGCGCTGGCTGATGCGCTTCCTCGTCTTCCCGCTCGGGCGGCATGCCCGGCCGGCCTCGGACCGCGAGACCTACCGCTTCGCGCGCGCCGTGCTGCGGCCCGGCCCGTTCCGCGACCGGCTGACGCTGGGCACCTATGTGACGATGGACCCCAAGGACGTGACGGGCGTTCTGGAAGATGCGCTCGTCAAGGTGACGAAGGCCGAGGAGATCGAGAGCAAGTTCGTGCGCGCCATCAAGAAGGGCCAGATCGAGCGCCGGCTCGACCGTGACGCCATCACCGACGCGATGGAGGCGGGCATATTGACCGAGGCCGAGGCGGCGACGCTGCGCCTCGCCGACCAGGCGACCGACCGGGTGATCCGCGTCGACGATTTCGATTTCGACGCGCTTGCCGCCAAGCAGTTGTCGCGCGCGGACTGAGAGGACAGCACATGGCCCAGCCCCAGATGCCGGCAATGACCAACTGGCGCTTCGAGCTCGATCTCGAACGCATCGGCTGGCTGACCATCGACACGCCGAAAGCGCCGGTCAACACGCTGAGCCGGCAATCCATCGGCGAGCTGGAGGCGGCGCTGCTGCGCGTCGAGGACCTCGTCGCCTCCGGCGAGATCGCCGGCCTGGTGATCCAGTCGGGCAAGGACAGCGGCTTCATCGCCGGCGCCGACGTGACCGAGTTCGACGCGATGTCGGATCCGGCGGTGCTGCCCGAGGCGCTGAAGCGCGCCCATGCGGTGATGGACCGGCTCGAGCGCATGAAGGTGCCGACCGTCGCCGCCATCCACGGCTTCGCGCTGGGCGGCGGGCTGGAGCTGGCGCTCGCCTGCCACTACCGCGTCGCCGTCGACGACGAGAAGACGCGGGTCGGCTTCCCCGAGATCAATCTCGGCATCTTCCCCGGCTTCGGCGGCACCGGCCGCTCCATCCGGCAGGCGGGGCCGGTGGCGGCCATGCAGATCATGCTGACCGGCCGCATGGTGAAGGCCAGGGCGGCGCGGGCGATGGGGCTTGTCGACAAGCTCGTGCGGCATCGCGACATGCTGCACTGGGAGGCGCGCAAGGCGGTGCTGCAGAAGCGCCGCTCGACGCCGGCGCCGATGGTGCAGCGCATCATGGCGTGGGGGCCGCTGCGCGCGCGCGTCGCCGCGAAGATGCGCGAGGCGGCGGCCAGGAAGGCGCGCCCCGAGCACTATCCGGCGCCCTCGGCGCTGATCGACCTGTTCGAGCGGCATGGCGACGACTGGCGCGCCATGATCGACGGCGAGGCGGCGGGCTTCGTGCCGCTGATGGCGACGGACACGGCGCGTAACCTGCGGCGCGTGTTCTTCCTGTCGGAATCGCTCAAGAAGCAGGGGCTGCGCGGCAAGGAGAAGCCCGAGTTCCGGCGCGTGCATGTGATCGGCGCCGGCGTCATGGGCGGCGACATCGCCGCCTGGTGCGCGCTGCGCGGGCTGGGCGTGACGCTGCAGGACCTCGACATGGCGCGCATCACGCCGGCGCTGGAGCGGGCCAAGGGGCTGTTCAGGAAGCGCCTCAAGGGCCGCACCGCGGTGGCCTCGGCGGTGGCGCGGCTCGAGGCCGACCCGGAAGGCAAGGGGGTGGCGCGCGCCGACGTCATCATCGAGGCGGTGGTCGAAAACCTCGAGATCAAGAAGAAGATCTTCGCCGCGGCCGAGGCGAAGGCGCGGCCCGACGCGATCCTCGCCACCAACACCTCGTCGATCGCGCTCGAACGCATCGCCGAGGGGCTGGCCGATCCGGCGCGGCTGATCGGGCTGCATTTCTTCAATCCGGTGGCGCAGCTGCCGCTGGTCGAGGTGATCCGCTCGCGCTTCAATTCCGACGCCGATGCCGCGAAGGGGGCGAGCTTCGCGCTCGCCATCGCCAAGAGTCCGGTGCTGGTCAGGTCGGCGCCGGGCTTTCTCGTCAACCGCGTGCTGATGCCCTACATGCTGGGCGCGGTGGAGCGGGTCGAGCGCGGCGAGAGCAAGGAGCTGATCGACGCCGCGGCGGTGGCCTTCGGCATGCCGATGGGGCCGATCGAGCTGATGGACACGGTGGGCCTCGACGTCGGCCAGTCGGTGGCGCGCGAACTCGGCCACGCGGTGCCCGAGGGGTCGCGCTTCGCCAAGCTGGTGGCGGCCAAGAAGCTCGGCCGCAAGAGCGGCGAAGGGTTCTACAAATGGGTGGACGGCAAGCCGAAAAAGGGCGAGACGCCGGCCCATGCCGACCTCGCCGGGCTCGGCCGCGAGCTGGTGAAGCCGCTGGTCGACACGACCGAGATCGTGGTGGGCGAGGGCGTCGTCGCCAGCGCCGACCTCGCCGATATCGGGGTGATCCTGGGCACCGGCTTCGCGCCGTTCCTCGGCGGCCCCATGAACGCACGCAAGGAAGGGAAGGCCTGAGATGGCGGAGCTTCGCAGGATCGCCATCGTCGGCTCGGCGCGCATCCCGTTCACGCGCGCCTATACGGGCTATGCCGAGGCCTCGAACCTGTCCATGCTGGCGGCGGCGCTGGGCGGGCTGGCCGACAAATTCGGGCTCAGGGGCGAGCGCGTCGGCGAGGTGATGGGCGGCGCGGTGATCTCGCACAGCCGCGACTTCAACCTGGCGCGCGAGGCGGCGCTCGATGCCGGCCTGTCGCCGCGCACGCCGGGCACGAGCCTGCAGATCGCCTGCGGCACCTCGCTGCAGGCGGCGCTCTGCCTCGGCGGCAAGATCGCGACGGGCGAGATCGACAGCGCCATCGCCTGCGGCAGCGATACGGTGTCGGACAGCCCCATCGTCTTCGGCACGACGTTCCAGCACCGGCTGGTGGCCCTCAACCGGGCCCGCACGCCACGCGAAAAGCTCAAGGCGCTCAAGGGCTTCACCATGGGCGAGCTGACGCCGGTGGCGCCCTCGACGCAGGAGCCGCGCACCGGGCTGTCGATGGGCGAGCATTGCGAGCTGATGGCGCGGCAGTGGCAGATTTCGCGCGAGGCGCAGGACGAGCTGGCGCTCGCCAGCCACCGCAACGCCACGCGCGCCTATGAGGAGGGGGTGCATGACGACCTGGTCGTGCCCTTCGCCGGGGTGCTCAAGGACAACAATGTGCGCGCCGACACCAGCCTCGAAAAGATGGCGGCGATGCAGCCGGCCTTCGACAAGCGCTCGGGCCGGGGCACGCTGACCGCCGCCAATTCGACGCCGCTGACCGACGGCGCGGCGGCGGTGCTGCTCGCCAGCGAGGACTGGGCGCGGGCGCGCGGCCTGCCGATCCTCGCCTATCTAAGCTACGGGCAGGTGGCGGCCAACGACTTCGCGCATGGCGACGGGCTGCTGATGGCGCCCACCATCGCCGTCTCCGAGATGCTGGCGCGCGCCGGGCTCACCTTGCAGGATTTCGATCTCTACGAGCTGCACGAGGCGTTCGCGGCGCAGGTCCTGTGCACGCTCAAGGCCTGGGAGGACGCGGACTACTGCCGCACGGTGCTGGGCCGCGAGGCGCCGCTCGGCGCCATCGACCGGGCGAAGCTCAACCCGCGGGGCTCGAGCCTCGCCTACGGCCACCCCTTTGCCGCGACCGGCGCGCGCATCCTCGGGCTCGCCGCCAAGCAGATGGCAATGGCGGGCCTGAGGCGCGCGCTGATCTCGGTGTGCACGGCGGGCGGGCAGGGCGTCACGGCTATTCTGGAACGGCCGGCGTGAGCCGCGCGGCTGCGAACCGTACCGGCGAGGCTAGCAAAACGAACGATGATTCAAGGACTTGCAAAGCACGTTAAGCGGGTTGACGCATACGTCGTGCTTTTGCTTGTCAGTAGACGCATTTGCCATATACGGTTCGGGCAATCTTGACCGGCAGGTAAAAAGCCGCCGGCGCAAAAGAAGCGCTGCCGAACCATAAGTTCGGCGCTGTCGGGAAACGTCAAAAGGAGATGGGACGACAATGAAACTCCGCACGATTTTGGGAGCAGCGGTGGCTGTGGGCATGTTGGGCTCCACGGCGCTGACCGCCTATGCGGCGCAGGTGCCGGACGGTACCAAGCTGGCCGCCGAGCAGGTGTTCAAGTATCGGGTGCTCGACAACATCAACGCGCTCGACCCGGCGCTGGTGGAGGATGTCGACACCGCCTATGTCGTCTCCAACCTCTTCGAAGGCCTCTACATGTCGGATGCGGCCGGCGACCCGGTACCGGGCGCGGCCGAGAGCTACACCGCCAATGACGACAACACCGTCTTCACCTTCAAGCTGCGCGACGCCAAGTGGTCGAACGGCGACCCGGTGACGGCCGAGGACTTCGTCTATGGCTGGCAGCGCGCCGTCGATCCCGAGACCGCCTCGCCCTATTCCTACTTCCTCGGCCTCGTGCACATCGCCAATGCCGACGACATCGTGGCCGGCACGAAGCCGGTGACCGATCTGGGCGTCAAGGCGATCGACGACAAGACCCTCGAGGTCACGCTCAACGCGCCGACCCCGTGGTTCGTGCGCACCATGGCGCATCCGACCATGTTCGCGACGCCCAAGAAGGCGCATGAGCAGTTCGGCGACGCCTGGACGAAGCCCGAGAACTTCGTCGGCAACGGCGCCTACACGCTGGCCGAAAACACCCCCGGCGAGCGCGTCGTCCTGAAGCGCAACCCCGGCTACTGGGACAACGAGCACACCGTGCTCGAGGAAGTGCAGTTCCTCACCGTCAACGACGAGAACCAGGCGCTGATCCGCTGGCGCGCCGGCGAGCTCGACCAGACCGACGTGCCGGTCGGCCAGTATCCGACGCTCAAGGCCGAGCTGCCCAACGAGACCTTCTCGGTGCCGCAGTTCTGCACCTACTACTTCAACATCAACATGACCGACTCGGCCGCCGAGCCGCTCAAGGACGTGCGCGTCCGCCAGGCCCTCAGCCTCGCGCTCGACCGCGACGTGCTGGTCAACAACGTGCTGCAGGGCGGCCAGCAGCCGGCCTATTCGTTCGTCAATCCGAACACGGCCGGCTTCACCATGCCCGACCTGCCGATTGCGCACATGACGCAGGACGAGCGCGACGCCAAGGCCAAGGAGCTGATGGCCGAGGCCGGCTACGGCCCCGACAAGCCGCTGACCTTCGAGTACGTCTACAACACCTCCGAAGCGCACAAGCAGATCGCGACGGTGGCGGGCCAGATGTGGAAGGAAAAGCTCGGCGTGTCGCTGACGCTCTCCGACATGGAGTTCGCGACGCTCCTCGACCTGCGCCACAAGGTGGCCTATCCGGGCCTCGCGCGTAACGCCTGGTGCGGCGACTACAACGAGCCCTCGACCTTCCTCGGCCTCTACGACTCCAAGTCGGAGCAGAACGATTCCGGCTGGAACAACCCCGAGGTCGACAAGCTGCTGAAGGATGCCAACAGCTCCGGCAATGCGGCCGAGCAGTACAAGCAGATCGAAGAGATCGCCGCCGAGGAAGTGCCGATCATCCCGGTCTACTTCTACGCCAAGGTGTTCATGCAGAACGACGACGTGAAGGGCTGGCCGTACGACAACGTCGAGCAGACCTGGTACGCCAAGGACCTCTACAAGGTCGCCGAGTAAGCGACTGACTGCGTTGCGAAGCCCCGCGCCGAAGGTGCGGGGCTTCAACCGCATTCGGGTCCGACCGTGACTCAGGAACCCCGATGATTACGTTCATCCTCAAGCGCCTTGCGATCGCGATCCCGACGCTGCTGGTGCTGATCGTCATCTCGTTCATTCTGATGAAGATCGCGCCGGGCAGCCCGTTCACCGGCGAGAAGGCGCTCCCCAAGGACGTGCTCGACAACATCTATGCGCGCTACGGGCTCGACAAGCCCGAGTGGCAGCAGCTCGTCGAGTATGTCTGGAACATCGTTGCACATTTCGATTTCGGCCCGTCCTTCAAATACAAGGACCGCTCGGTCAACGACATCATCGCGCAGGGCTTTCCGGTGACGCTGACCTATGGCTTCTGGGCCTTCATCTTCGCCTGCCTCATCGGCATCACGATGGGGATCGTGGCGGCGATCCGGCAGAACAGCTGGATCGACTATTTCGCCATCGGCGTCACCATCGGCGGCCAGGTGGTGCCCAATTTCGTGCTCGCGCCGATCCTCGTTCTGGTCTTCACGCTATGGTTGCGCTGGCTGCCGGGCGGCGGCTGGAACGGCGGGCAATGGCCCTATGTGGTGATGCCGGTGATCGCGCTCGCCACCACTTACATGGCCAATATCGCGCGCATCATGCGCTCGTCGATGCTCGAGGTGCTGCACTCCAATTTCATCCGCACGGCACGCGCCAAGGGCATGCCGGGCTGGCAGGTGATCGTCAAGCACGCGCTGAAGCCGGCGCTGTTGCCGGTGGTGTCCTATCTGGGCCCGGTGTTCGTGGGCATGATCACCGGCTCGGTGGTGGTCGACCTCTATTTCTCGACCGGCGGCATCGGGCAAGCTTTCGTGAACAGCGCGCTCAACCGCGACTATTCGACTATTCTGGGCGTCACGATCCTGCTCGGCGCCCTCACCATTGCCGGCAACCTCGTGGTCGACGTGCTCTATGCATGGATCGACCCCAAGATAAGGTATTAGCGCATGGCGGTCACCGCAGACGCACGGGCCGGAGAGGCTGTCCCGCCAGGGGCGGCCATCGCGGCGCCGCCGCCGGTCGCCGTCAAGGGGCGCTCGCTGTGGCAGGATGCCGGCCGGCGCTTCATGCGCAACCGGGCGGCCGTCATCAGCCTTACCGTCCTCGTCCTCATCGTGCTGTTCACCTTCGTCGGCCCGCTCTTTGCGCAATGGACTATCGAGAAGGTGGACTGGAGCGTGCTCGGGGCGGTGCCGCAGAAAGGCTATCCGTCGATCGCCAACGGTCACTATTTCGGCACCGATTCGGTGGGCCGCGACCTCTACTCGCGCACCATCCAGGGCATCCAGGTGTCGCTGACGGTGGGCGTGCTCGGCTCGGTCGTCGCCGTCATCGTCGGCACGCTCTACGGCGCCATCGCCGGCTATTTCGGCGGCCGGCTCGACAGCGCCATGATGCGCCTGGTCGATATCCTCTATTCCATCCCCTACATGTTCATCCTCATCCTGCTGCTCATCATCTTCGGGCGCTCGTTCAACATGCTGTTCGTGGGCATCGGGCTGATCTCGTGGCTGGGCATGGCGCGCGTCGTGCGCGGGCAGACGCTGACCCTCAAGAACCGTGAGTTCGTCGAGGCGGCGGTGGCAACGGGCGTCAGGCCCATGACCATCGTGGTGCGGCACATCGTGCCCAACCTGCTCGGCATTGTCGCCGTCTATGCGACGCTGCTGATCCCCGAGATGATCCTCACCGAGTCGTTCATCTCGTTCCTCGGGCTGGGCGTGCAGGAGCCCTATACCTCGCTCGGCGTGCTCATCAACGAGGGCTCGCAGACGATGCAGTACGGCACGCTGTGGCAGCTCGGCTTCCCGCTCGCCTTCTTCGTCGTCATCCTGTTCACCTTCTTCTTCGTGGGCGACGGGCTGCGCGACGCGCTCGACCCCAAGGACCGCTGATAGACATGGCGCTACTCGACGTTACCGATCTGAGCATCGGCTTCCACATGCCCGGCCGCGACGTGCAGGTCGTGGACAAGGTCAGCTTCTCGCTCGAGGAGGGCGAGACGCTCGCGATCGTCGGCGAAAGCGGCTCGGGCAAGACGCAGACGGCGTTCTCGCTGGTGGGGCTTTTGGCCGATAACGGCTATGCGTCGGGCAGCGTCAAGTTCGAGGGCAAGGAACTGCTCGGGCTGCGCGAGAGCGAGCTCAACAAGGTGCGCTCCGAAAAGATCGCGATGATCTTCCAGGACCCGATGACCTCGCTCAACCCCTATATCCGCATCATGGAGCAGCTGGTCGAGGTGCTGGTGCAGCACAAGGGCACGAGCCGCAAGGAGGCCGAGGCCGAGGCCATCCGCATGCTCGACGCGGTGAAGCTGCCCGACGCCGCCAATATCGCGCGGCGCTTTCCGCACGAGTGCTCGGGCGGCATGCGCCAGCGCATCATGATCGCCATGGCGCTGCTGTGCCGGCCGAAGCTCCTGATTGCCGACGAGCCGACGACGGCGCTCGACGTGACGGTCCAGGCGCAGATGCTGGAGCTGTTCAAGTCGCTGACCGCCGAGTTCGGCACGGCGCTGGTGCTGATCACGCACGATCTCGGCGTGGTCGCCGGCGTCGCTGACCGCATGATGGTGATGTATGGCGGTCGCGCCGTCGAACGCGGCACGACGGACGAGCTGTTCTACGATCCGCGTCATCCCTATACGTTGGGGCTCTTGCATTCGACGCCGCATGTCGATGTGCGCGCCAGGCGCCTCGATCCGATCCAGGGGCTGCCGCCGAGCCTCGAGCACCTGCCGCGCGGTTGCTCCTTCCACCCGCGCTGCGCCTTCCGCTTCGAGCGCTGCTTTGCCGAGGTGCCGGCGCTGCGCGAGTTCGAGCCGGGGCGGGCCAAGGCCTGCCACTACGAGGGCAAGCTGGTCTATGAGGAGGATGCGGCGTGAGCGCCACAGAGCCGGGCGAACTGCTTCGCGTCGACAACCTGAGCAAGACGTTCTCGATCAATGCGGGGATGTTCTCGAAGCCCCTGCAGCTCAAGGCGCTGCAGGACATCTCGTTTTCCATCCAGCGCGGCGAAACGCTCGGCATCGTGGGCGAGAGCGGCTGCGGGAAATCGACGCTGGGGCGCTGCATCCTGCAATTGCTGAAGCCCGACGAGGGGCGCGTCTTGTGGCTGGGCACCGACATCGCGGCGCTGCCCGGCGAGGAGATGCGCAAGCGCCGGCGCGAGTTGCAGATCATCTTCCAGGACCCGCAGGCCTCGCTCAATCCGCGCATGACGGTGGGCGAGATCGTCGCCGACCCGCTCAAGGCGCTGATGCCCGAGCTCAACGGCGCGCAGCGGCGAGCGCGCGTCATGGAGATGATGGAGGCGGTGGGCCTCCAGCCGGAGATGATCAACCGCTATCCGCACGAATTCTCGGGCGGGCAGGCGCAGCGCATCGGCATCGCGCGGGCGCTCATCACCGAGCCCAAGCTCATCGTGTGCGACGAGCCGGTGTCGGCGCTCGACGTGTCGATCCAGGCGCAGATCCTCAACCTGCTGAGCGAGCTCAAGGACCAGTTCGGGCTGACGCTGATCTTCATCTCGCACAATCTCAGCGTGGTGCGGCACGTCTCCGACCGCATCCTGGTGCTCTATCTTGGGCGCATCGTGGAATTGTCCACCGGCGACGCGCTCTATGAGGACGCCAAGCACCCCTACACCAAGGCGCTGCTGACGGCGGTGCCGATTCCCGACCCCAGGCGGGCGCGCCAGCGCACCATCGACGCGCTGACGGGCGAGATTCCCTCGCCGATCAACCAGCCCTCGGGTTGCACCTTCCGCACCCGCTGCCGCTACGCCATCGAGCTGTGCGCGCAGCAGCGGCCGCCGCTCGAGACGGTGGCGGAAGGCCGGCTGGTCGCCTGCCATCGCTGGCGGGAGATCGAGGAAATGACGCGGCAGGCAGCATCCCCCGCGGCCTGAGACTGCGCGGCGTCACGGCGCCGGAACGCGTTGACAGGGCGGCAGTTTGGCTCTATTCGAACGGCCAACCAAGGGCGCGCGGCGCCTCTTTTTGTTCTGCCCAGAGGCGTGACGATGAAGATCACCAACTCCCTCAAGGCCCTGATGGGCCGCCATCGCGCCAACAAGCTGGTTCGCCGGCGCGGCCGCGTCTACATCATCAACAAGGTCGACAAGCGCTACAAGGCCCGCCAGGGCTGAGCGCTGCGCGCGACCGACGGTTTGAAAGGCCCGCCCCCCCCGAGGCGGGCCTTTTGCCGTTTACGCCGCCAGCGCCGCGAGGATGCGGATCCAGGAGCGGATGCCCTTGCGGAAGCTCGTGAGGTTGTACTTCTCGTTGGGCGAGTGGATGCGGTCGTCGCTCAGCGCGTAGCCGATGAGCAGCGTGTCGAGCCCGAGGATGCGCTTGAAGTCGCCGGCCACGGGAATCGAGCCGCCCGAGCCACGCAGCGCCGCCTCGTTGCCCCATTCGGCGGTCAGCGCGGCGCGGGCGCGCTGCAGATGGACGCCGTCGGTCGGCACGGAGATGGCGCGGCTGCCGCCATGGGCGCGGAAGGTGACCTCGCAGTCGGCCGGCACGCGCGCCCGTACATGGGCGCGGAACGCCGCGCGCACCTTGTCGGGGTCCATGTCGGCGACGAGGCGGAAGGAGATCTTGGCGCTCGCTCTGGCCGGGATGACGGTCTTGAAACCTTCGCCGGTATAGCCGCCGATCATGCCGTTGATCTCGCAGGTGGGGCGAGAGGTGACCTGTTCGAGCACGGACCGGCCCTGTTCGCCGGCGGGGATCGACAGGCCGACGCCGCGCAGATAGGCGTCGCCGTCGAAGCCGAGCCTCGCCCAGCTCTCGCGGGTCACTTCATCCAATTCGGCGACATCGTCGTAGAAGCCGGCGACGGCCACCGAGCCGTCGGGGTTGCGCAGGCTGGCGATGATGTCGGCGAGCACCTGGTTGGGGTTGCGCGCGGCGTTGCCGAACATGCCCGAATGCAGGTCCATGTCGGCGGCGGTGATCTCCACCTCTTCGCCGACGAGGCCGCGCAGCATGGTGGTGATCGCCGGCGTGGCAGGGTTGAGCAGGTCGGTGTCGCAGACCAGCGCGATGTCGGCGGCGAGCTCCGCCCTGGTCGCCGTGAGGAAGGCCGCGAGGTTGGTCGAGCCTGATTCCTCTTCGCCCTCGAGGCAGAGCTTGACGTTGACGGGCAGCCCCCCGGTGGTGGCGCGCAGGGCCCGGCAGGCCTCGACGAAGGTCAGGAGCTGGCCCTTGTCGTCCGAGGTGCCGCGGCCGACGAGATGGGTCTCGCCATCGGGCTGGACGACCGGAGTGAGGGTAAACGGGTCGGAGGTCCACAATTCGATGGGGTCGACCGGCTGCACGTCGTAATGGGCGTAGAACAGGGCCGTGGGCCCCTCCACCTTCGGCGCCTCGGCGACGACGACCGGATGGCCGGGGGTGGGGCGTGCGGCGGCGCTGAACCCCTCGGCGGCGAGCTCGGCGACGAGCCAGTCGGCGGCGCGCCGGCACTCCGCGGCATAGGCCGGATCGGTGGAGACGGACTTGATGGCGATCAGCGTCTTCAGCCGTGCGAGGCTGTCGTCGACATGGGCGTCGGCATAGGCGAGGGCGGCGTCGATCTGGGCGGGCGAAAGGGGCATGGCGGATATCCAAAGCTGCGGTTGGCAAGCGGCTTAGCGCCCCCGCCGGGCGGCGGCAACCATCGGCGCCAGCATTCGTTCTTCTGCGGGCCATCGGTTCATGGAGGTGGAAATGCAAAGGACAGCGGTTCTGACGCTCGTGATGCTGGCGGCGCTGGCGCCAGGCGCGGTGACGGCGCAGGCGGACAGCCCCGGCCTCAGCCTGTCGCTCGACGCCACTGCCGCGCCGCTCACCTACGCGCAGTTGCTGGCCGACATGGCGCAGCCCGACGTGGCGCCGGCGCTGGCGGCCATCGGCGCGGTGACGGCCGACACGGAGGTGCGCTTCGCCACGGCCTCGTCGCTGGCGGGCAGCCCCGACGCCAACGATTCGGCGCTGGCCAGGATCAACGCCGGCTCGGCGCGGCTCGATGCGCTGCGGGCGGCGGTCACGGCCAATGCGGCGCTCATGGCGAAGCTCGGCGCGGCCGGCTACGAGGCGGCCGACGTGCTGGCCGTGCAGCCGGACGCCGAGGGCGCGCTGGTCGTCTACGTCGAGGGCTAGCTGCTGCCGGCGCCGTCCTGGCGCACGAAGGCGATGCGCAGCATGTTGGTGGCGCCGGGCGTGCCGAGCGGAATGCCGGCGGTGATGGCGATGCGGTCGCCGGGGCGGGCGAGGCCCTCCTGATAGGCGATGATGCAGGCGCGATCGACCATGTCGTCGAGATCGACGGCATCCTGCGAATAGACGCAGTGCACGCCCCACACGATCGACAGCCGACGGGCCGTGCGGTGGTTGGGGCTGAGCGCCAGGATCGGCTTGCTCGGCCGCTCGCGGGCGGCGCGGATGGCCGTCGAGCCGGAGCTCGTATAGGTGACGATGGCGGCGAGATCGAGGGTTTCGGCGACCTGGCGGGTGGCGGCGGAGATGGCGTCGGCGGCGGTGGCCTCGGGCTCGGCCGCCTGGGCGCGGATGATGCCGCGATAGTTGACGTCGCCCTCGACGGCCATCGCCACCTTGTTCATCATGGCCACGGCCTCGACCGGGTACTGGCCCGAGGCGCTCTCGGCCGAGAGCATGATGGCGTCGGCGCCCTCGAAGACGGCGATGGAGACGTCGGAGACCTCGGCGCGGGTGGGCACCGGCGAGGCGATCATGCTTTCGAGCATCTGCGTCGCCACCACCACCGGCTTGCCATAGCGGCGGGCGATGCGGATCATGCGCTTTTGCAGCGCCGGCACCTGCTCGAGGGGCATTTCGACGCCGAGGTCGCCACGCGCGATCATGAAGGCGTCGCACAGCTTGATGATTTCCTCGAGCCGCTCGACCGCCTGCGGCTTTTCGATCTTGGCCATGACGCCGGCGCGGCCCTGCACGATCTTGCGCACGTCGATGATGTCTTCGGGGCGCTGCACGAAGCTGAGCGCGATCCAGTCGGCCTCGGCCTCGAGGCCCTTGAGCAGGTCCTCATGATCCTTCTCGGTGAGGGCGCCGACCGGCAGCAGCGTGTCGGGCAGGCTGACGCCCTTGCGGTCGGAGAGGCGGCCGCCATAGATCACCTCGGTCTCGATCGCGCCGCCGCCGACACGGGTGGCCTTGAGCTGCAGCTTGCCGTCGTCGAGCAGCAGGCGATCGCCCACCGAGACGCTCTCGATGATCTCGGGATGGGGCAGGAAGACGCGTCTGGCGGTGCCGGGCGCATCGACGCTGTCGAGGGTGAAGGTGGTGCCGGCCGCCAGTTCCACCGCACCGTCGGCGAAGCGGCCGACGCGCAGCTTGGGGCCCTGCAGGTCGACGAGGATGCCGAGCGGATGGGCGAGGCGCTTCTCGACGGCACGGATCCTCGCCACCGTCTCGCGCAGCACCTCGTGGCTGGCGTGGCTCATATTGATGCGGAACACGTCGGCGCCGGCGCGGGCGAGCGCCTCGATGATCTTCTCGCTGTCGGAAGCGGGGCCGAGGGTGGCGAGAATCTTCACACGGCGCAAACGTCTCATGGGTGCCCCCTGCGGCCAGGTCCTGTCGTCAGTCGAGGGCCGGGGCGTCGTCGAGCGGCGGCTCGTCGCCGGTATCCGGTCCGCCTGTGTCGTTATTGACCGGGTCACGCAATTGCAAGGTCCAGTCGGTGCGGTTCTGCGTGTCGACCTCGAAAAAGCCCGTGCGCTCGTAGCCGCGGGCGAGGCAGTCCTCGACGCCGAAAATGGTGAAGCTCTCGTCGCGCGTGCACATGAAGCGGTCGCCGTCCCAGGCGCCGCCGCCGATGTCGTCGGCGACGTAGAGGTAGAAGAAGCGCGAATGCAGGTCGCCCTGGTAGAGCACGGCGCAGTCGCCGGCGGGGGCAACCCACCAGCCCTCGGACTGCCACCCCTTGTCGGCGCGGTAGCCGAGCGCGATGGAAACCTGGTTGGCGCTCTGGTTGCACACGCGCAGGTCGGCGCGGGCCGGCGCGGCCGAGGCCGCCAGGGCCGCAAGGACAAGGCCGGCGAGCAGCAGGGCGGGGCGGGGCGGGTGCAAGGCGGTGCCGGGGATCATGACGGTGCCTTTTTGAACGCGGGGACGGAAGCGAAGTCAATCGCTAATCAGCGGTTTTGGCGGAAATGGGGGAAGGCATGTGGATTGCGGCGCGAAGGGCTTGAACCGGGCGCGCCGAGGGGGTTGATGGCAGGCCAAGCGAGGTATCCGACATGGCCAGACAGCCCACCGTTTCCACCGACAGCGTCGCGCAGGACCAGTTGCGCGCCTTCATCGAGCGCATCGAGCGCATGGAGGAGGAAAAGAAGGCCATCGCCGACGACATCAAGGAAGTCTACGCCGAGGCGAAGGGCAACGGCTTCGACACCAAGGTGCTGCGCCAGATCGTGCGCATCCGCAAGCAGGACCATGCCGAGCGCATGGAGCAGGAGGCGCTGCTCGAGCTCTACATGGCTGCCCTCGGCATGAGCGCCGCACCGGCCAACGACGACGACTAGAGCGGCGATCTATCTATCGTCGTCCGGATCCGTGGCGAGCCACTGTTCGCTGGTGATGACGATCGATCTGAGGCCGAGCTTGAGGATGCCGTTGCGCTGCATCTCGCCAAGGATGGTGGTGACGGTCTGGCGGCTCAACTCGCTCAGGCGGCTGATCTCCTCGTGCGTGATGCGGATCACCGGAGCGTGCGCGCCCGCCTCTGTCGCTGCCGCCTTCGCGAGCTGCCGCATCATGTAGGATACGCGCGCATAGGCCGACGTGCCGCGCAGATCGTAGCGCATGCCGGCGAAGCGGGTTTCACGATAGACGGCGCTGGCAAGGGCGGCGAGCATCGTGTGCGGCCTTTTCGCCAGCGTGTCGAGGAAATCGCCGGTGCGCGCCTGCCACAGGCGTGCGTCCTGCAACACGGTGGCCTGGCGCGAGCGTGGCTCGCCCAGAAGCCCCTCGGCCCAGCCGAAATGCTCGCCGGCCCCCCGGATCGACGTGGTGACTTCGCGTCCCTGACGGTTCACCCCCGAGATTTCGATCAGCCCCGACTCGATGGCAAACACCGTGTCGCTCGGCATATCCTGCTGGAAGACGATCGCGCGGCGCGGATGGAAATGGAGCGTTCCATTCTCCTTAATCACCTCGCAGACTTCCAGGCGCCACCCGTCGATGCCGAGCTTTTGTATCGAATCCACCAATGGTGACACCAAATCCGATGCTCCCGCTTGCCGCATTCTCTGGTGCACGCCTTTCGGTGGAGCGAGCGCATAGCGCGACGCCCTGCTGTGCCATCATGCAGCGATGGCGGCGTCGAGTTGTCGTGCAGGCGACCGAAAGCGACAAATCACTGCACCATTATGGCTACGTCATCAAGGTGTACGGGCAAGGGCGGCAATGAAGATCTCGCGCATCGAAACGCATCGGTTCTGGGCTCGCTGGAAGAACTGGATGTTCGTCAAGCTGGAGACGGATGACGGGCTCTACGGCTGGGGAGAAGCGTCTCTCGCCGGGCCCATCGATGCCGTCGAGCGCACCGTTCACGAGCTCGCCGAGGTGCTGATCGGGCGCGATCCGGGGGGCGTCGAGCGCCACTGGCAGGCGATGTATCACGCCTGGCGCTGGCGCAACGGGCCGATCTTCTGCACGGCGCAGTCGGCTCTCGACATTGCGCTGTGGGACCTCGAGGGCAAGCGGCTGGGCGTGCCGGTCTATCGGCTGCTCGGCGGGCCCTATCACGAGCGCATCCGGGCCTATGCGAGCCACTGGCTGGCCGGCGCCAACACGCCCCAGGAGGCCCATGACGGCGCCCAGGAGGCGGTGCGCCGCGGCTTCACCGCGTTCAAGTGGAACCCGTTCGCGGCCATCTCCGCCGGCGCCCCCGAGTACGAAACCATCCTCCGCGACACGGCGCTGATGGAAGCAGCGCGGGCGGGGGCCGGCGATCTCGTGGACATCTATTGCGACATCGGCGAACGCCTCTCGGTACGCACGGCGCTGCTCGCGGCCAAGAGCTTCGCGCCCTTCCGGCCGGGCTTTTTCGAGGAGCCGATCCCCTATGAAAATCCACGTGTCATGATCGAGCTCAAGAAGCAACTCGGGCTGCCGCTGGCCACGGGCGAGCACTATCTCAACCGCTGGGAGTTCCGCGAACTCGTCGAGGGCGGCGGCGCCGACATCCTGCAGCCCGACCTCTGCCATGGCGGCGGCATCACCGAGGCCAAGCGTCTCGCCGCCTATGCCGACATGCACTACATCGCGCTGGCGCCGCACAACTCCGCCGGCCCGATCGGCACGCTCGCCAGCCTGCACCTGCTGGCGTCGATCCCCAACGCCTACATCCTTGAGCAGATGGAGGCCGACCGGGTGCTGCGCGACTCGATCTGCACGACGCCGCCGGTGCTCGAAAACGGCCACTACCTGCTGCCGACCGAGCCGGGCCTCGGGACCGATCTCGACTTCGCCGCCATCGAAGGACAGCAAACACGCAGCCAGCCGACCCGCTATTCGACGCGGTCGGTGTGGCACTAGACAAGCGGAGGCGCAGATGCAGACACTCACCGAAGCGCAGATGACGCGCCTCGTCGAGAGCGTGTTGCGGGCCGCCGGCCTGTCGCAGGCGGAGGCGGCCGCGTGCGCGGCGGCTTCGGTCTTCGCCGATCTGCGCGGCGCGGCGACGCATGGTCTCGTCTATATCGTGCCGCGCACGCTCGAGAGCATCGCCGCCGGCAAGACCGTGTCGGGAGCGAGGCCGACGCTGCGCAAAGAAACGGGCGCCGCGGCGCTGATGAAGGCGGCCGGCGTGCCCGGCCCCGTCGCCGGCCGCGAGGCAATGCTGCTCGCGGTGCGCAAGGCGAAGGAGCAGGGGATCGGAGCCGTCAACATGTTCAACGGCAATCCGATCGGCCTGCTCGGCTACTATGCCAACCTCGCCGCCAGCGAAAAGATGATCGGCATCGTCATGGCGAATACGGCGCCCGCGGCGGCACCCCATGGCGCAACGAGCGCCGTGCTGGGCACCAATCCGTTCGCCTATGCGGCACCGTCGCGCGACAGCCATCCCGTCCTCTTCGATGCTGCCACCACCGTCGCGTCGGCCGGCAAGCTGATGCAGGTCAGGCGGCAGGGCGTGCCCGTTCCTGCCGGCTGGCTGACCGACGCAGCGGGCAATCCCGTGACCGATGCGGCGCACGCCAAGGGGGCCGTCATGCTGCCCTGCGGCGGGCACAAGGGGTCCGCGCTCGCCATTCTCATCCACCTGCTGACGGGAGGCCTTTCCGGCACCAGCGTCGGGGGCGAGGAAACGCATGACAACCCCGATCCGGCGCGGCGCGGGCAGGGAGCCCTGTTTCTGGCCATCGACCCGGAGCTGTTCGGCGGCAGCGCGGTCTTCGAGACGATGGTCGAGCGGCAGATCGGCTTCATCCATGCGGCGCGGCCGCTGCCGGGCAAGGACCACGCGCTCTATCCCGGCGAGCGCGGCTGGGCAGAGCTGGACGCGCGGCGGCAGCGCGGCATCCCGGTTCCCGACGAAGACTGGAAGCTGGTCGTCGAGGCGGTGGCGGCGGCGAAGCTGCCGGCCGACCTCGTGGCCTCCGCATCGGCGCCGGCATGATGCCGGAGGAGCGCTTGCAGATGAGCGAAACGCACGGCCCGGGCAGCGCGAACGCTGCGCCCCGCCCACGCCTGTCGGTGACGGGGCTGAAGACGCGCTTTTTCACGCGCGAGGGCGTGGTGAAGGCGGTCGAGGACGTCTCCTTTGCGGTCGGCGCCGGCGAGACGCTGGGCATCGTCGGCGAGTCCGGGTGCGGCAAGAGCATCACCGGCCTGTCGATCATGCGGCTGGTGCCGCAGCCGCATGGCCGGATCGTTGAGGGCTCCATCGCGCTCGACGGCACCGACCTGATGCAACTGGACGAGGCCGCCATGCGGGATATTCGCGGGCGGCGGATCGCCATGATCTTCCAGGATCCGATGACGTCGCTCAACCCGGTGCTGACCATCGGCCGGCAGATCACCGAGATCCTGGAGCGGCATCTCGGCATGGCGGGACGGCAGGCGCGCGCCCGCGCCGTGGAGCTGCTCGAGCTGGTGGGCATCTCGAGCGCCGCGCAGCGGCTGGATCAATATCCGCACCAGCTCTCGGGCGGCATGCGCCAGCGCGTCGTCATCGCCATGGCAATTGCCTGTGATCCCGAGATCATCATCGCCGACGAGCCCACCACGGCGCTTGACGTGACCATCCAGGCGCAGATTCTCGACCTGCTCAAGAGCCTGCAGGAAAAGACCGGCACCGGCATCATGATGATCACGCATTCGATGGGCGTCGTCGCCGGCGTCGCCCATCGCGTCCAGGTCATGTATGCCGGCTCGGTGGTCGAGACTGGCAGCACCGCCGAGATCTTCGCCAATCCCCGGCACCCCTACACGATCGGGCTGATGAAATCGATCCCGCGGCTCGAGGCGCGCGAGAAGGAGCGGCTGGAGCCGATCCGCGGCATGCCGCCCGATCTCGTCGACCTGCCCGACATCTGTCCGTTCGCGCCGCGCTGCGACCATGCCCGCCCGCAATGCATGCAGGCGCGACCGCCGCTGCTCGAGGTCGCTCCCGGCCATCTCAGCGCCTGCTGGTTCTGGGCCGAGGTCGGCGCGAGGGGCGAGCGCGCGACGGAGGTGCGGGAATGAACCTCTTCGCCGGCGACGGACAAGCCACGGACGTGGATGCGCCGCGCCCGCTCCTCGAAGTCCGCAATCTCGTCAAGCATTTCGGCGTGCCGGAAGGCCGGCGCGCGACTCCGCGCCAGCGGCAGGGTGCGGTACGGGCCGTCGATGGCATCTCGCTCACGGTCGGGCGCGGCGAGACGCTGGGCCTCGTGGGCGAATCCGGCTGCGGCAAGTCCACCGCCGGGCGGGCGATCATCCAGTTGCACAAGCCGACCTCGGGCGAGGTGCATTTCGACGGCACCGAGCTCACCGCGCTCGACGACCGACAGATGCGCCGCATGCGGCGGCACATGCAGATGGTCTTCCAGGACCCCTATGCCTCCCTCAACCCCAAGATGACGGTCGGCGACATGATCGCCGAGCCCATGCATATCCATGACACGATCCCGCGGCGTGCGCGCCGCGACCAGGTCAACGAGCTGCTCGGCCTGGTTGGGCTCGATGCGCGCTATGCCAACCGCTATGCGCACGAGTTCTCCGGCGGGCAGCGCCAGCGCATCGGCATCGCGCGCGCGCTGGCGGCGGAGCCGGAACTGATCGTGTGCGACGAGCCCGTCTCGGCGCTCGACGTTTCGATCCAGGCGCAGATCATCAATCTGCTCGAAGACCTGCAGGGCCGGCTCGGGCTGTCGTACCTGTTCATTGCCCACGACCTGTCGGTGGTCCGGCATATCTCCAATCGCGTGGCGGTCATGTATCTGGGCCGCATCGTTGAAATCGCCGACCGCAACGCACTCTACGAGAACCCGAAGCATCCCTATACGAAGGCGCTGCTGTCGGCGGTTCCGACGCCCGACCCCGAGCTCGAAGGCAAGCGCGAGCGCATCATCCTGAGCGGCGACGTGCCGAGCCCGGCCAACCCGCCGTCAGGATGCCGGTTCCGCACGCGCTGCCCGCAGGCGATGCCGATCTGCGCGACCATCGAGCCGGCCATGACGACAGTCGGCGACCGGCACGAGGTCGCCTGCCTCCTGCACGATCCGAAGGCTGCCGGCGCGGCGCCGGCAGCGACCCCATAAGCACGGCCGGGAAGGGGAACCCATGGCACGCTATCTGCTGAGCCGGCTGATCCAGTCTTTCTTCGTGCTCGCCGGGCTCATCATCATGGTGTTCGTCGTGACGCGCCAGATCGGCGACGTCGCGCGGCTCATGCTGCCGGTCGATGCCTCGCAGGAGCAATATCTGCAGATGCGCCGGCAGATCGGCGCCGACGATCCGATCGTCATTCAGTTCGGCCGGTATCTCGGCGAGCTGCTGCGTGGCGATTTCGGCGTCTCGCTGTGGCAGAACGTGCCGGCGATGGATCTCGTCATCGGGCGTTTCCTGCCCACCGCCTATCTCACGCTGGCGACGCTGAGCTTTTCGATCCTCGTCGCGCTGGTCATCGGCACGGCGGCGGCGCTGAAGCCGGGCTCGCTCGGCGATCGCATCGCCACGGTGATCTCGATCTTCGGCATCTCGGTGCCGTCGTTCTGGCTGGCCCTTGTGCTCATCACCGTATTTGCCGTGGGCCTCGGCATGTTCAGAACGTCGGGCTATGGCGGCCTGGAATATCTCGTGCTTCCCGTCATGGCGCTGTCGGCCGCGAGCGTGGGGCGCTTCGCGCAGATCGTGAAGAGCAGCATGCTCGACGTGCTGACGTCGCAATATCTGGTGATGGCGCGGGCCAAGGGGCTGCAGGAGCACGTCGTGCTCATCAGGCACGCCTTGCGCAATGCGCTGCTGCCTATCCTGACGATCATCGGCGATGAGATCATCGGCCTGCTCAACGGCGCGGTGGCGATCGAGCTCATCTTCGGCTGGCCCGGCATCGGCGTGCTGACGCTGGAGGCGATCGAGCGCCGCGACTTCGTCGTCATTCAGGCGTGCGTGCTGTTCGTCGCCATCATCGTCGTCGTCGTCAACCTGCTGATCGATCTTCTCTACGCCTGGGCCGACCCCCGCATAAGGTACGCATGATGACAGCCTCCGAGACCATGCTGGTGGAGCTCGATGGGGAGCGGCGGCAGAAGCCGCCCTCCGCCCTGAGCCTGCTGCTGCACGATCCCGTCGCGTTGAGTGCAGCGCTGTTCGTCATCGTCGTCGTGCTCGCGGCCCTGTCGGCGGACCTGCTGGTGCATTTCGACGTGCTGCACGAGCCGCTGCGCCAGAACCTGCTGGCGCGCAACAAGCCGCCATTGTTCGAAAGCAAGCTCGGCCTGCACCTGCTCGGCACCGACCAGCTGGGGCGCGACCTGCTCAGCCGCCTCGTCTTCGGCGCGAGGATCTCCCTGGGCATCGGCGTCGTCACCATCCTCGTTTCGGGCGCCGTCGGCGTCGCCCTCGGCCTTGTCGCGGGGTACCGGGGCGGCCGGGTCGACGACGTCATCATGCGGCTGACCGACATCCAGATGGGCTTTCCGCAGATGCTGCTTGCGCTCATCGTGATCTACGCGGCCGGCGCGAGCGTCTTCAACCTGATCCTCGTGCTGGCGCTGACGCGCTGGATGGTGATCGCGCGCGTGACACGGGCGAGTTGCCTGTCGCTGCGCCAGTCGCTGTTCGTCGAGGCGGCACGCTCGCTCGGCGCGTCGCATCTGCGCATCGTCGTGCTGCACATCCTGCCGAACCTGACGGCGACGCTGATGATCCTGATCTCGCTGGAGTTCGGCCGCGTCATGCTGGCCGAGGCGGGCCTCAGCTTCATCGGCATGGGCATTCAGCCGCCGGAAGCGTCGTGGGGGCTGATGCTCGCCCAGGGACGGGCCTACATCACCTCGGCCTGGTGGCTCGTCACCTTCCCCGGCCTCGCGATTGCGCTCACGACGCTGTCCACCAACCTGCTGGCCGGCTGGGTCCGCGGCGTCACCGACCCGCGCTACCGCAGCCGCCTCTAGCCAGCATGCTTTTTTTCCCGACAGGCGAAGGATTTCCCGGTGCTTGTCAAACCGCCGACAAACGCAGGCGGAGCGTCGCGCGAAGATGCGGCCGGCCACGTCACAGGAGCCTAGGGAGAATCGAGCATGACCAGTCTATTTCGACAGTGGGGATGGGCGCGCGCGACGCGTTTCGCACTCATGGCTGCGCTGGCAGCGGTGCCGGTTGCCAGCGCACAGCCAGCCCTTGCAAAGGCGAGCGGGCAGATCACCATCGCCGTTCCGGCCGAGCCGGAATCGTTGCTGCCGCGAAACGGCTGCTCCTATACATCGCAGTTCGTCACCGACAATGTCTATGAGCGGCTGCTGCGCCGCGAGGCCGACGGCACGTTCAGCGGCTGGCTGGCCGAATCCTATGAGCGCATCGACGAGCTGACCTGGCGTTTCAAGCTCAGGCAGGGGATCACCTTCACCAATGGCGAGCCCTTCAATGCCGATTCCGTCGTCAACGGCATTGCCTATTACCGCGATCCGGCTTTCGCGTCGCAGTGCATTTCCGACTACATCAGCCTCGATACGGCGGTCAAAGTGGATGACTATACCGTCGATGTCACGACCCGCTATCCGGACCCGAACTTCGCGGCCAGCTTCGGCATCCTGTCGTTCATGCTGCCCAAGGACTGGCTGAACGACACGCCCGACACGCAGGCGTCGACGACGATGGTCGGCACCGGTCCCTACATGCTGACCGAGTGGGTCAAGGGATCGCACCTGACCCTGACGGCCAATCCGAACTACTGGGGCGAGCCGAAGCCGACGATCGAGACGATCCGTCTCGTCGCGCGCGACGAGGGAGAGGTGCGCGCCGCGATGGTCAAGGCGGGAGAAGCCGACATCGCAATCAACCTCAGCCCCGAGCAGGCGGAGCAGATGCCCAAGACGGCGAAGGAACTGACCACCGAGGCCGTGCTGATCCGCATCAACACGCTGCATCCGGTGCTCTCCGACATCCGCGTGCGGCGTGCCATCGCCCTGTCGATCGACAACCAGATGCTGATCGATGCGCTGTTCCCGGGCATCTCCAGCCCGCTGAACGGCCAGATCGCGCGGCCGAGCGCGCGGGGCTACAATCCCGACCTCGCGCCCTATCCGTACGATCCGGCGGAGGCCCGGCGGCTCGTCACGGAGGCCGGCGCGACCGGAACCGAGCTCGAATTCTACCTGCGCAGCGACCTCATGCCTGGGGTCGGCGAGCTCGGCGAGGCGGTACAGGCGATGGTCGAGGAGAGCGGGCTCAAGATCAAGCTCGTCATGGTCGAGGCCGCGCCGTGGCGCGAGCTGCTCAATGCCCGCAACGAAGGGCAGGCGCGCACCGATCTGTTCATCAGCTCCGCCAGCAACCAGACCTTCGACTCGAGCCGGCTCATCAACGGCTATTTCGGCAACGGTTCGATGTCGCATGCCGACAACGCCGATTTCGCCGCCCGCTCGGCGGTGGTTGCCGGGCTCGACGGGGAGGAGCGGGCTGCCGGCTATCGGGCGCTGTGGCAGGAAATCTACGACAATGTCTGGGTGATCCCGCTGTTCGGCCTCGACTACGTGCATGGGCTGTCAAAGCGCGTGAACTGGGCCCCGCGCGACGACAGCTTCATCTACTGGAACACCGTCACACTCGCCCAGTAATCCGGGGCGGCATCGCCGGGAGGCGGGTGATCGCCTCCCGGCCCAGCCACAGTCTGCCGAAAGAAGAACACGCATGATCATCATACTGGACCAGAAGTACCAGGACGCCGCACGGGGCAGGTTTGCGGGTCACGAGGTGCGGTACTTTCCCCCCGATTTGTCCGACCGTGCGGCCTTTGCCGAGATGCTGTCGGCGGCCACGGTCGCGGGGTTCAGCCGCAAGCTCTCCTTCGACCTCGACGAGGAGCTGCTGGCCTCTGCCAAGGCCTTGCAGTTCATCCACAAATCGGGGTCCGGCGCCGATTGGTTCGATCTGGACCTGCTCAATCGCAAGGGGATCCTGCTCGGGCTGAACTACGGCTTCAACGCCGTGACGGTCGCCGAGCATGCGCTGGCGCTGATGCTCATGTGCCTGCGGCGGATGCCCGAATTCGTCGACAGCATGCGCAACGGCCGCTGGGACCTGATCCTGCCGGGCGAGCCGCTGATGTCGATGCGCGGCAAGCAGGTGGGCATCGTCGGCATCGGCCGCACCGGCACGATCCTCGCCAAGGCGGTGATGGGCATGGATGCCACCGCAGTCGCCTACCATCCCGACAGGACCAAGGCGCTGCCGCCCGGCGTCACCTGGATGGACCTCGACACGCTGTTCGCGACCTCCGACATCGTCAGCATCCATATCCCGCTCACAGAGGATACGGTGAAGTTCATCACGGCCCGTCATATCGGCCTGATGAAGCCGACCAGCATTTTCATCAACACGGCGCGCGGGCCAATCGTCGACGAGGCGGCGCTCATCGCGGCGCTGACCGAGCGGCGTATCCGCGCGGCGGGCCTCGACGTATTCGAGACGGAGCCGCCGCCGCCCGACCACCCGCTGCGGACGCTGCCAAACGTCATCGCCACCCCGCATGTCGGCGGCGGCTCGATCGAGATCGACCAGCAGCAATACGAAGGCACGCTGGCGAACATCGAGCTCTTCCTTGCGGGCAAGCGACCCGAGCGGCTCGTCAATCCCGAGATTCTCGCCGATGGGCGCGCGCGAGCCCGGCACCTCGCTGGCTAGCGCACCCAGGGCAAAGCGTCGTTCCGGGCGTGGCGTCCAGCCGTGCGCCCTATCCACACGAGGAAATTCATGATGAGCAAATTGATCGATACCAAGGAGCTGGCGGCGTCCGTCGTCGCCGTCCCGCCGCTTGCATTGCATGAGGACGGCACCGTCAATGTCGCGGCGAACCTGGCTGTCGGCACGCATATCCGCAAGGGTGGGGTGCGCTACATCCTCTACGGCGGCAACGCCAATCTCTATCACTACACGCTCGAGCGCTACGCCGAGGCGATGGAGACGATCGAGACGGTCGCGGCCCAGCTCGACGTCGAGGTCATCACCTCGATCGGCCCCGATTTCGGCAAGGCGATGGACCAGATCGCCCTGATCGAGAAGACGGCGCTCAAGAACGTCATGGTGCTGCCAACCGCGATGCCATTCGATTCGCACGGCGTGGGCGTGGGCGTGCGGCGTCTGGCGGATCGGTTGGGGCGTGGCCTCATCCTCTATATCCGGCGCGAGAACTACATTCACCCGGTGACGCTGGAGCGGTTGCTGAAGGACGAGGCGATCCGCTTCGTCAAATATGCCGTGGAGCGGGCGGACCCCGCCGACGATCCCTATCTGGATTCCCTGCTCGCCGTGGCCGGGCCGGACCTCATCACCAGCGGCATGGGCGAGGAGCCGACGCTCAATCATGTCGGCGAACGCAAGCTGGCAACCTTCACCTCGGGGGCGGTATGCATCGCCCCGGCCGCGTCGCAGCGGCTGCTGCGTGCCCTCAAGGCGGAGCGGTACGCCGAGGCGCGGGAGCTGATCGCGCCGTTCATCGCCTTCGAGCGCGTGCGGGCGCGGCGCGGCACATTGCAGGCGCTGCACGAGGCTGTGTCGCAGCACATCCTCGATATGGGGCCGCTGACGCCGATGGTGTCGAATGTGAAGGCGCAGTTCCGCAACGAGGTGACCGAAGTGCTCCCCGCGCTGGTCGAGGCCGAGAGAGCCGCCGTCGCGCTGGCCTCCTGAGCTTCCGCCATGCCGTCGATCCTGCTCGTCAATCCCAATACCACGGCGTCGATGACCGACAAGATCGCGGCAGCGGCGGCGGCCGTGGCCGGCAGCCATACCCGGATTGCCGCGCGTAATCCGGCGACGGGCCCTGCGGCCATCGAGGGACGCGAGGACGGGGCGGCGGCGCTGCCCGGCCTGCTGGAGGTGATCGAGCGCGCCGAGGGTTTCGACGCCATCGTGATCGCCTGCTTCGACGATACGGGGCTGGCCGAGGCGCGGCGTCGCGCCCGCGTGCCGGTGCTCGGCATCGGCGAGGCGGCGTTTCACGTCGCGTCGCTCGTCGCGCCCTCCTTCTCGGTGGTGACGACGCTCGCCGTGTCGGTGCCGATCATTGCCGACAACATCGCCGGCTACGGGTTCGGCCGGCAATGCCGCGCCGTGCGGGCCTCCAATGTCCCCGTGCTGGCCCTCGAGGGGCCGGGCATGGAGGCGCGCGACAAGGTGTCGGCGGAGATCGCCGCGGCACTGCGCGAGGATGGCTGTGCCGCCATCATCCTCGGCTGCGCAGGGATGACCGATCTGGCGGCGGATCTGTCGCGGCAGCATGGCGTGCCGGTCATCGATGGCGTCGCGGCGGCGGTGAAGCTGGCCGAGGCCAGCATCGGCTTCTCCCGGCCGGCCTGAATGCAAGTAGCGACCGCGGCCTACGCGCCGGCGCCACGGGCATCGCAGGCCGGCACGCCCGGCACGGGGCAGCGCAGGGCGAGGATGCTGCCGGACCAGGGGGCCTCGCTCAGGCGCCGCTCAGGCAGGCCGAGGCGACCGGTGGTGATGTAGAGCGTCTGCCTTCCGGCTCCGCCGAAGCAGCAGTCGATCGGCTTGGGGACGGGCAGGGGAACGATGCGCTCGATGCGGCCGGCCGGGTCGTAGCGCGTGACCGACCAGCCATCGGCCTGCACGTTCCACACGAAGCCGTCGACGTCGACGGCCAGTCCCGCAGGCCGCCCGTTTCCCTCCGGCACCCGCGCGAAGATGCGCCGCTCGGAAATCTCACCGCTTTCGGCGTCGAATTTCCAGCTGTAGATCTCGCGCCGCGGCGCGTCGCACAGGTAGAGATATTTGTCGTCGGGCGACCAGCCGAGGCCGATGGGGATCAGGAAGCCACCGGCCATGGCGACGAACGTGCCGTCGGCCTCGACCCGGCAGAGCTGGCCGATGGGCCGCGAGATCGACACGTCCTGCGTGGTGACCCAGAGGCGGCCGCGACTGTCGCATTTGCTGGAGTTGAACCGCATATGCGCCGCGCTGGCCGGCATGTCCGCGACCGTGTGCATGGCGGGACCGGCAGGCGAGACGCTGACGATGCCCTGCGGTATCATCGCAAGCAGGCGGTCGCCGTCCGCGACGATACTCGCCGGCACCTCCGGGAGGGCGTGGGATGCAACCTGCGTGTCGCCCGGCGCGGCGATCAGAATGTCCTTCCGCGTGATGTCGACCCAGGCGAGGCGTTGCTGGCGCGCCAGCCAGACGGGGCTCGAGCCGAGGCCGGCGTCGAAGGCGATCGCCTCTTCGACATCATTGTCTCGCGCGAGCAGCATGCGGCGATTGCTCCAGGGTTCCGGCGGATTCATGCCCATCATGCCGGAGATGCGCAGCGCCGTCTCGGCGAGATCCTGGCCCAACGCCTCCACCTGTGCCGGATCGAGCGAGGTGGCCGGTGCATAGATCCCGATTGCCCCGATCGGGTGGCCGAGCTGGTTGCGGATCGCGGCGGCCACGCCCGTCGCCCCCAGCATCGTCTCCGCCTCGTCGACGGCGTAGCGGCGGTTGGCGGTGTACTCGAGATGGCCGCGCAGGGTTTCCGCGTCGACGATGGTCGCCGCAGTGAAGCCGTTCAGAACGGTGTTCTCGATCAGCCGCACCTGTTCGCTGTGCGGCAGCGCCGAGAGCACGGCCTTGCCCAGCGCGCTCGAATGCAGGGGAACCTGCTGGCCCACGGCATGCAGCGCTATCGGGTACTGGTTGTCGAGACGATTGATGGTGACCACCGTGTCGCCGCTGAACACCGCGAGCAGCACGGTATGCTGCGGGTTGCCGGCCAGCCGCTGCATCTCGCTGTGCGCCGCGGTGCCGACGTCGAAATCCTCCAGCGCCCGCCGGGCCAGATGGATGAGCTTGGCGCCCAGGCGGTATTCGCGCGTCACGCTGTCGCGCCGCAGCAACTCGGCCTTTTCGAGCGCGAGCAGGATGCGATGCACCGTCGCGGTCGGCATGCGCGAGGCTGCCGCGATCTCGGTGAGCCGCGCCCGCGGGCCGAGCTCGGCGACGAGATCCAGGATGCGCACGCCCTTGAACAGCAGGTTCGCGCCGCTCGCCTCGGCGGCGCGCTCACCGGTATCGCTTGACAAAATCAAGGTCCTCCCACACGATTATCATAGTATGGAGATGACTACCACATTGTGGAAATCAATCAAGAGGAGAGTAGCGTGAGGGTAATCGGAGCAGGAACGATATTGGGGCTCCTCATGGCGGCAGCCGTGCCGGCGCAGGCCGAGCCCGTCACCGTCCAGTTCGTGGACTGGAAGCTGAACGACTCGCAGGCGATCCTGAACTTCTATTCGTCGGTCGCGGCCGAGTTCGAGGCCGCCAATCCGGACATCAGGATCGAACTGGTGCCGGTGCAGTGGGAGCAGCGGGTCCAGAAGTTCACCACCGAAGTGCAGGCCGGGCTGCCGCGGGACGCGATCCGTCTTTCGAAGGACGATCTCGTGTCGCTCCACCCCCTGCTGGAGCCGCTGGGGCCGCTGCTGGTGGAGGCGGGGATCACCGGGCTGGTCGAGGCCATGCCGCAGTCCATCGTGCGCGACAGCCTCACCTTCGACGGCGAGCTCTACGGCCTCGTGCACAACGTGTCGGCCGACGGGCTCATGTACAACAAGCGGATGTTCGAGGAGGCGGGTCTCGACCCCGACAAGCCGCCGCGCACCTGGGAGGAATTCCGCGCTTATGCGGAGCGTCTGAACAAGCCGCCCCAGCAATATGCCTACGGCATGTTCGGGGCCAAGAGCGCGTCGTCGGCGCGGCGCTGGCTGCGGGTGTTCTGGGACGCCGGATGCGAGTTCATCGCACGCGATTTCACGCGGGCCACCTTCCTCGACAAGCCCGAATGCATCGCGGCGTTCACGCGCGAGATCAATTTCGCCACGGTCGACAAGTTCACGCCGCCGGGGGCCGCGAGCGCCGATTTCGAGTTCGTCATCACGGCCTTCGCGCAGCGGCGTGTCGCCATGCATGCCGGCGGCTCGAACAACGCGGCCATCGCGGATTCGCGCAATCCCGGCATCCTCGGCGAGCTGGCACTGGCCCCCATGCCGGAAACCGGCGCGGCGCTGGTCAATGGCGACGTGATGGCGATCCCCAAGGGCGCCAAGCACCCGGTCGAAGCGATGCGCTGGCTCGCCTTCCTCAACAGCAAGGACATGCAGGTGCGCTCGGCCCTGGTCCTCAACGCCACGCCGGCGCGCGCCGACGCCATTGCCGACGAACGCATCCAGGCCGACCCGATGCTGGCGTTCAGCCCGCCGCCGGAGGCGCTTTTTGCGGGCTACAGCACGCCGAAATGGCCCGAGGTGCAGGAGGTGCTGTTCGACATGGTGCAGGCCGCGCTGCTGGAAGAGCAGACGCCGGAAGAAGCCCTGCGCGACGGTGCCAAGCGCATCGACGCGATCCTCGCCGACTGACGTCGCCCGGGAGTGCGCCGTGAACCGTTACGCAACTGTCGGCTACGCGTTTATCGCCCCGTCGGTGGTCCTCATCGCCCTGACGCTGATGTATCCAATGCTCGAGGGGCTGAATATCAGCCTGTTCGAAATGGGTATCGACTTTCAGCGTCGTTTCGTCGGTCTGGACAATTATCGCGAGGTGCTGACGAATCCGGCATTCTGGTCAACGGTCTGGCGCACTCTCTATTTCTCGCTGGTCAGCGGCGTGGCGAGCCTCGCGCTCGGGCTCGGCCTGGCGCTGCTGCTCGACATGCAGGGCTTGTGGTTCCGCGCGTTCTGGCGGGTGCTGTTCATCGTGCCGTGGACCATCTCGCATGTCGCGGCCGGTCTTAGCTGGAAATGGATCTTCGACAGCCTCTATGGCGTCGCCAACGACACGCTGATGCGCGTCGGTCTTATCGCCGAGCCGATCGTCTGGCTGGGCACGCGCGACTGGGCGATGTTCGCCGTCATCGTGGCCAATGTCTGGCGCTCCTATCCTTTCGTCATGCTGCTGCTGCTGGCCGCGCTGCAGACCATTCCGCGGGACCAGTATGAGAGCGCGGCCGTCGACGGCAGCTCGCCCTGGCAGCGCTTCGTCTATGTGACGCTGCCGCATCTCAGATTCGCCATCTTCGTCGCCACCGCCATGGACTTCATATTCAATGTGCGCCAGTTCGACCTCATCTACGTGATGACCCGCGGCGGGCCGCGCGACAGCACCGAGATGATGTCGACGCTGGTGAACCGGCAGGCGTTCGAGTTCTTCGACTACGGCGTGGCGGCGGCCACCTCGATGGCGATGCTGGTCATGCTCGTGGTCGCGACGCTCGCCTATCGGCGGCTGATGCGCTCGGCAAGCGAGGTGCTGTGATGACGCCACCGCTTGCCCGGCGCCTGCGGCGCCTCGTGCTCAATCTCGTCGTCATGCCGGCGCTGGCGCTCGCGCTGCTCTTTCCCATCATCTGGATGGTCGTCGTGTCCTTCCAGACCGAGGCGGAGACCTATGCGACACCGCTGGTCTGGTGGCCGTCGCAGATCGACCTGCGCAACTATGTGCGCATGTGGGAGGCGCTCGACTTCCAGACCTATTTCATCAACACGGCGATCGTCGCCGGCGCGACGACGATACTCGCCATCCTCGTCTCGGCCCCGGCCGGCTACGCCCTGACGCGCTACCGCTTCCGCGGCGCGGAGGCGTACGGCACCTTTCTGCTGGCCACGCAGATGTTTCCGCGCGTGGTGCTCATCGTGCCGTACTTCGTGCTCATGCGCAGCCTGGGGCTGGTGAACACCTACCCGGCTCTCATCCTGATCTACGTGTCCTTTGCGGCGCCTTTCTGCGTGTGGATGCTGCGCGGTCATTTCCTTGCCATCCCGACCGATCTGGACGAAGCGGCGCTGGTCGACGGCTGCGGGCCGTTCGCCGCCTTCTGGCGGGTCGTCCTGCCGCTGACGATGCCCGGCGTCGTGGCTACCGCCATGTTTGCCTTCCTCGTCGGGTGGAACGAGTTTCTCTTCGCGCTGGTGCTGACGACCGACCAGAAGATGTCGGTCATCACGCTGGGCCTTGCATCGCTCATCGGCGAGTACCGCACCCAGTGGAACGAGCTCATGGCGGCGACCGTGGTGAGCTCGATCCCGGCGATCGCCCTCTACGCCGTCCTCGAGCGCTTCCTCGTTGCCGGGCTGACAGCGGGCGCCACAAAAGGCTGATAAACGGAGACTATGCTTTGAGAATCAAGTCGATCACCGGGTATGCCCTCGCCGTTCCGAGGGCACCCTTCAAATGGCGCCGCGGGTTTCCCGCCGGAGGCGAGATCAGGCGGCCGTTCCTTTTGAAGATCGCCACGGACAGCGATGTCGAGGGCTATTGCTTCGGCCTCGGGCAGGCCGAGGAGCTCGGCATCGTGCTCGAAAAGCAGGCCGGCGAGCTGATCGGCGTGCCGGTCAGCGAGCGCGAGGCGATCTGGCAGAAGTACTGGGATCGCGCGCGCCCCTCCAACGACCTCGTGGCGCTGCTCAGCATGATCGACGTGGCGCTGTGGGACATTGCCGGCAAGCGCGCCGGTCTGCCGCTCTATCAGGTGCTCGGCGCCTACCGCCACAAGATCAGGGCCTATGCCAGCACGTTCACGCAGGACACGGTGGAGGACTACGTCCGGCTGGCGCAGGACTGCGTCAAGCGCAACTACCGGGCCATCAAGATGCACCTGTTCGGCGAGGCGCGCGAGGACATTGAGGCCTGCCGCGCCGTGCGCGCTGCGGTCGGCCCCGACATCGCGCTGATGCTCGACGCGTCGGCCGCCTACACCTACGAAAGTGCGCTGTGGGCCGGCCGCGAGCTCGAGAAGCTGGGCTTCGAGTGGTTCGAGGAGCCGGTGCGCGACTACAATATGCGCGTGCTCAGCGAATTGCACCGGCGTCTCGACGTGCCGCTGTGCGTCGCCGAGATCAGCATGGACGGGCTGTGGGACGTCGCCAATCACATCCGCGCGCGCACCGGCTCGCTCGTCCAGGCCGGTTGGGCGCGCAAGGGCGGCGTCACCGGGCTCATGAAGATCGCGCATCTGTGCGAGGCCAACGGCATGCGCATGCAGATCCATCGCGGCGAGATCCCCAGCCTGCATGTCGGCCTTGCCATCGCCAACTGCTCCTATGTCGAGCAGATCGTGCCCGAGGATTCGTTCCACTTCTGCCTCAGAACGCCGCCGATCGTGCCCGACAGCGACGGCTATGTGCGCCCGCCCGAGGGGGCGGGGCTCGGCTACGACATCGACTGGGACGAGGTGGCGCGGCGCACCGAGCGGGTGGTGAGCGTCGGCGAACAGGCAGAGTAGAGGCTATCGGTAGGCCGGCTGCATGGCGCGCGCGTAGCTCCCGGGCGAGACGCGCCAGTAAAGCATCGCAGCGACGGCGATGCAGCACAGGTGCAGCATCCAGCCGGCGGTGAAGCCGCCGGTGAGGTCGTGCAGGACGGCGACGATCCAGGGCGGCAGCGCCGCGAGCAGGAAACCGCCGCCCTGCATCAGGGCGGCGAGGGCGCCGGCCTCGGACGGATCGGGGCGATGGTCGAGCGCGACCACCATCGACAGCGCGAAGCAGCCGCCCAGCCCGGCCCCGAGCAGGGCGGCCCAGAGCGCGGGGGCAAGCGCGGGCAGCAGCGCCAGCGCGCAGAAGCCGACTAGCTGCAAGGCCAGCGTCAGCCATAGCCAGGGGCGGCGATCCTGTAGCCGGCCCGTGAGGCCGGGCAGGATCAGCGCGGCCGCCGCCTGACATAGCGCCATGATGGCGAGCAGGCCGCCGCTGGCGGCGGCGCTCCAGCCGAGGTCGCGATAGAAGGGGGCGAGCCAGGCGACGGCGGTGGCGTAGCCGCCGTTGACGAGCCCGAAGCAGGCCATCAGCAGCCAGGTCCGCGGCCGCTTGAGGAAGCGGCCGGCGCTGGACGTGCGCGCAGCTATCCGCGTCTCCCGCGGCAGGCTCGCGACGACGAGGCCGAGGGCCAGCAGAGCCGGCAGAGCCATCCAGGCCAGCCCGGCATGCCAGTCTCCGGCGACGGACGAAACCAGCGGCGCCAGTTGCGCGCCGAGGGCGCCGCCACCCATCAGCATGGCCGAGTAGAGCCCCATCGCCGGGCCGACATGCTGGGGAAAATAGCGCTTGATGACGCCGGGAAACATGGCCTGCAGCACAGCCGCGCCGAGCCCGAGCAGGGCGGCGGTGGCCACCATTTGCCAGGCCGTCGCAACGAAGAGGCGGAGCAGCGACGCGATGGCGAGGAGGACGAGCGCCGCGACGATCGGAAGCCGCGCGCCGATGCCGGCTTCCAGCGCCGGGCCGGCGAAGGCCAGCGCCCCCATGAGGAACATCGGCACCAGCGTCAGCAGCGCGACGCCCTGCAGACCGAGGCCGGTCTGTGCGTCGATCGCGGCGGCGAGGGGGCCGATGCCGGTGATGAAGGGCCGCAGGTTGAGCCCCACCAGCGCGATCGCGGCGAGTAGCAGCAGGCGGCCGGTAGTCGGCGCGGTGTCCGCTTGCATCGCTAGCGCGCCGCCGTTGCGGCGAGCGTCCGGGCGATCGCGCGATGGCCGGACCGGTGGGCGTGCCGCAGCGCTGTGCTATCCACGCCCGCCGGATAGACAGCGATGTCCGCCGCGACTGGCGTTTTCACGATTGCGCTTCCCCTGCAAGCCGTCCCGACAGCAGATAGGAAGCGATGGCGCCATTTGATAATTAAATGTTATAATGACTTGCATCGCAATTATGAATGATGTCGATCCGGCGGAGGCAACATGCTCGATCCGCGCCTGCTGCGGACCTTCACCGCCATCGTCGAGGCGGGAAGTTTCACGTTGGCCGCCGAACGGCTGCACATGACGCAATCCACCATCAGCCAGCAGCTCGCGCGGCTGGAGGACGGCGTCGGCGGCGTCCTGGTCGAGCGGGCGGCGCGCCCGGTCGTGGCGACTGCCGCGGGCGAGCGGCTGCTTGGATATGCGCGCCGCCTGCTGGCCCTGCAGCAGGAGGCCGAGGCCGCCATGGGCGATCCGGCCGGCACCGCGGCCATCCGTATCGGCCTGCCCGAGGATATCGTCAGTCCGGCGATGGCGCGGAGCTTTGCCGCCTTCGCCCGGCAGCATCGCGACGTTCGGCTGGACGTCACCTCGGGCCTGAGCCGCGAGTTGACCCGGCGCTATCGCGACGGCGACCTCGATATCGCCATCGTCAAGCAGAGCGAGCCGGCGGCCGACTGCCGGGCGGCCTTTCGGGAGCCGCTGGCATGGTTCGAGGGCGTCGGGCCGCCGCGCACCTGGCCCGATCCTTTGCCGCTGGTCGCGTTTCCGCCGGGCGGGCTCTACCGCGAAACGATGTTCGCCCGCATCGAGCGGGAGCAGCGTCGCTGGTACGTCGCCGTCACCGGCAGCAGCTTGCACAATGTCCTTGTCGCCGTGGAGGCGGGGCTCGGCGTGTCGCTGCTGCCCGTCAACGCGACGCGGAGCTCCCGCGTTCGGCGCCATACCGAGCTCGGCGTCGAGCCGGCGATGAGCGTCGTGCTTTATGCCAGGGAGAGCGCCGGTCCTGTCGCCGAGCTGGCGGCGTCGGCACGCGCAGTGCTCGCCGCCCGGGCGCGCCAGGGCATTTCCAGCGCCGATTCTACGGATGACAAGATGATCTAGAGCGGTGATCCAGCGTTGGGCGCGAGCGGCGCCGGACGTATGGCGAGGGCGCGGAAGCGGGGCAGGGCGAGTGGCAGCAGGGTGGCGGCGAGGTAGAGCCCGCCGGCAATGGCGAAGGCGAGCGGCAGGCCGCCCAGCGCGACGAGGGCGCCGCCGAACAGGCCGCCGAACGGAATCAGCGTCCAGCACATGGCGTTGACCAGCGCCGTGACGCGGCCGACCAGCGCCGGCGGAATGCGCTCGAACATCACCGCCGAAATGATGGGATTGATGAAGCCCGAGGCGAAGCCGGCCGCTGCCAGCACGGCGAGCGTCGTCGCAAGGGGCGTGTCGAGGGCGAAGACGGCAAAGCGCGGCGCGCCGGTGACGAGGAAGGCGAGCGTATAGACCGCGAGCCGCGGCAAACGCTCGGCGAGGAGCGTCGCGAGGGCGGAGCCGAGCACGGCGGCTGCCGAGAACAGGGCGAGCAGCAGGCCGAGCAGCGCCGCGTCGCCGCCGCGGCTGGCCCAGACCGGCAGGAGCACGGTGGCGTAGGCCTGGTCGAGCAGGTTGGTGGCGGCGATCATCATGGCGAGGCCGACCAGAACCGCGTCGTGGCGGAACCAGCGCCAGCCTTCGCGCAACTCGGCGACATAGCCCGGGGACACCGTGGTGCTGGCAAGGCCGATGCCGGCAAGGCCCCGCCAGACGATCAGTGCCGAGATGCCGAAGGCCGCGGCGGTGGCGGCGATGGCGGGCGCCGGCCCGATGGCGGCGACGACGCCGCCGGCGAGGGCGAGGCCGATGGCCGAGGCCAGCCGCTCGACGGTGCCCATGACGCCGGTGACGCGTTCGAGCGGCAGGCCGGCCGCGGCGGCGATGGCGGGCACCATCGCCTGCTTGGCGGCGTCGGCCGGCCCGCGCAGCGCGCCGAGCAGCATGACGATGGGCAGGAGGATGGCGAAGGCCAGGAGGCCGAGGGCATGGAGGGCCGGTATCAGCGCGACGGCCGCCAGCGCGCCGGTATCGCCGGCAAGGGCGATGCGGCGGGCGCCGAAGCGGTCGATCAGCGGCCCGGCGAGCGCCTTGACCACGACATAGGGCAGCATCTCGGCGAGGCCGGCGACGCCGGTGAGGATGGGATCGCCGGTGGTGGTGAGCACCAGCCAGGGGATCGCCACCATCGAAAAGCGCGTGCCGGCGAGCGAGACGATCTCGGCCAGCCCGAGCGCCACCACGGCGCGGTGGAGCCGCCTCATCTGTCCTCTCCGTCGACGGGGTCGAGCCCGGGATAGGGGAAGGCGTGGAGCAGCACGGTGAAGGGGCGCGTGCCGGGCGGGTCGGGCGTGCCGGTGGGCGGCGCGGCCGCCTTCGCCTCCCACAGCAGCGCCATGAGCCGCCCGGTGAGCGCCTTTGCCGCGTCGGCGCCGATCGCCATGGTGAAGTCGCTGGCGGTCGACGCCTCGCGCCACGCGACCGGCAGGTCGCGATAGGCGGCGTGGGCGCGGCGCATCATCAGCGTATGGGAGGCGATGATGGCCTGGCCGAAGGCGAGGCCGGCCTCGAGATCGTCGCCGCTCAGGCCGGCCGTCTCCGAAATGGTGGATTCGTGCGCGGCGCGCCACCAGCGGTCGCGGCGATTGCCCAGCTCGTCGGCGGGCTCGATGAAGCCATGCGCGGCAAGCTGGCGCAGGTGGTAGCTGGCGGCGCCGGAGTTGAGGCCCAGGCGGCGCCCAAGGGCGGTCGCCGTCGCCGGGCCCTCGAGCCTCAGCCGGCCCAGCAGGCGCAGCCGGTCGGGGTGGGCGAGCGCCTTGAGAGCGGTGACATCGAGAGTGACGGACGAAATGGCGCGGGGCTCGGACATGCCGCTACCCTATTATCGCAAATAAAATTTTGCAAATGAATGTTTGCAATCAGCTGCCGCGGTGTCATGCCCGTGCAGGCGGAGCACAGTCTGTCAGTCCGTGATGCCCGCGCAGGCGGGCATTGGCGATGAGAGTGCGACGAGCGACGGACCGGGAGGGTATGTACGTCTTCTCGGGAGAGCCGTTCAGCCGGCGCGTTCGATCCAGCCGGAAACGCCTTCGGCGGTCTCGATGCGCAGCCAGCGGCCGCGGACGTCGAGGATGCGCACGCGCGTGCCCGGATCGAGGGTCAGCACGCGGCTGGCGGAACCGCGGGGCTGGGCGCGCACCGGCAGGCTGGCCGCGACACGGGCGGTGCGGCCCGCCAGTGCGTTGTCCGGCGCGCCCTGCACCACGGCGCGGGCTGCGGGTGGTTCGGGCGTGGCAGCAGCGGTCGTGGCGACCGCCGGCGCGGCGCTGGCCAGGTAGCGGGCCGAGACGAAGCCGGTGCGGCCGTCGTCGAGCGTCACCTCCACCCAGCCGCCGGTGGCCGTGCCCACATGCACGGGCTGGCCGGGCGACAGCACCGCGACCTTGGCGGCGCTGCCCGAAGGGGCGGCGCGCAGATTGAGGGCGGCGGCGCCCACATGGTCGAGCGTGAGGCCCGAGAAATCGGGCGCGGCGACGGGCTGCGCAACGGCCTGTTGCGGCGCCGGAGCGGCCGTTGCGACGCGGATGGGCCTGGTGTCCTCGGTCTCCTGCCGCGGGGGCGGCAGCGGCGGCAGCTTCTGGCCGAGCAGCACGGCCAGCTTGTCCTGCGGGCGGGCGGGATCGAAGACCGGCGGCGCGGCCGTATCGACGGAGGCGACGGTGGTGGCGTTCTCGCCCGGAATGAGCAGCATCGCCCCCAGGCCGAGAGCGAGCAGCGAGACGATCACAATGGCGCGGGAGCGACGAAACATCTCCTAACCTCCACCCGTATCAAGACTGTCGGCGCTGCAGGGTTCCATGCGCAACCCCGATGACGGCCTTGTGAGCCCGCCGGGCAGCCGTCGCGGCGGCGGGGCGCCAGCCGGCGCTCCGCCCTGTGCGGCAATCGAAGTCGACGTGTCGCGAGGCTTACTCGACCGAAAACGCGGCAAAGCAGCGATTTCAGGCGTGGGCGGTGAGGTCGTCCTGCTCGCGGCCGAGGGTGGCAAGCACGGTGGCGACGATACCGGCGCGGTCGAGGCCGGCAGCGGCGTACATATCGGCCTGGCTCGCCTGCTCGGTGAAGCTGTCGGGGATCATCAGCGGGCGGAATTTCAGCTTGCCGTCGAGCAGGCCGTGGCTGGCGAGGAAGGTCGCGACGTGGCTGCCGAAGCCGCCAATGCCGGATTCCTCCACCGTGATCAGCACCTCGTGCTCGCGGGCGAGGCGGGCGATCAGCGCCTCGTCGAGCGGCTTCAGGAAGCGTGCGTCGGCGATGGTCGGGCTGAGCCCGTAGGCGCCGAGCTTCTCGGCCGCCGCCAGCACCTCGCCGAGGCGGGTGCCGAAGCTCAACAGCGCGACGCCCGTGCCCTCGCGCAGCACGCGGCCCCTGCCGATGGGGAGGATCGTGCCATGCGCCGGCATCTCGACGCCCATGCCGTCACCGCGCGGGTAGCGGAAGGCGATGGGGCCGGCATCGTAGGCGGCGGCGGTCGCCACCATGTGGCGCAATTCGGCCTCGTCGCCGGCGGCCATCACCACCATGCCCGGAATGGCGCCGAGATAGGCACTGTCGTAATTGCCGGCATGGGTGGGGCCGTCGGCGCCGACATAGCCGGCGCGGTCGATGGCGAAGCGTACCGGCAGGTGCTGCACGGCGACGTCGTGGATCACCTGGTCGTAGGCGCGCTGCAGGAAGGTCGAGTAGATCGCCGCAAAGGGCTTCATGCCCTCGGCCGCGAGGCCGGCGGCGAAGGTCACGGCGTGCTGCTCGGCGATGCCCACATCGAAACTGCGCGCCGGGAAGATCTCGGCGAATTTGTCGAGCCCGGTGCCCGACGGCATGGCGGCGGTGATGGCGACGATGCGCTCGTCGCGTCTGGCCTCGTCGATGAGGCTGTCGGCGAAGACCGACGTATAGGCGGGGGCGTTGGAGACGGGCTTGGCCTGCGCGCCGGTGACGACATTGAAGCGCGACACGCCATGATACTTGTCGGCGCTGGTCTCGGCTGGCTCGTAGCCCTTGCCCTTCTTGGTCACGACATGGACGAGGATCGGGCCGTTCTCGGTGTCGCGGACGTTCTCGAGCACCGGCAGCAGGTGGTCGAGATTGTACCCGTCGATGGGGCCGACATAGTAGAAGCCCAGCTCCTCGAACAGCGTTCCACCCATCCACCAGGAGCGGGCGAATTCCTCGGTCTTGCGCGCCTTGTCCTTGAGGAACGGCGGCAGCAGGTTGGCGACCTGCTTGGCCACGTTGCGCAGGCCGCGATAGGCGGGGCCCGAGACGAGCCGCGCGAGATAGGCCGACATGGCGCCGGTCGGCGGAGCGATCGACATGTCGTTGTCGTTGAGGATGACGATGAGGCGCGCATCGGCGGCGCCGGCATTGTTCATCGCCTCATAGGCCATGCCGGCCGACATGGCGCCGTCGCCGATCACCGCGACGACGTTGCGGGGCTCGCCGGTGAGGGCGGCGGCCACGGCCATGCCGAGGCCGGCCGAGATCGAGGTGGAGGAGTGGCCGGCGCCGAACGGGTCGTAGTCGCTCTCGGCGCGGCGGGTGAAGCCGCTGAGCCCGTCCTTCTGGCGCAGGGTGCGGATGCGGTCGCGCCGGCCGGTCAGCACCTTGTGCGGGTAGGCCTGGTGGCCGACGTCCCAGATCACGCGGTCGCGCGGCGTGTCGAACACGGCGTGCAGCGCCACGGTGAGCTCGACGACGCCGAGGCCGGCGCCCAGATGCCCGCCGGTGACCGATACCGCGTCCACCACTTCGGCGCGCAGCTCGTCGGCGACCTGCCGCAACTGGCTGCGGTCCAGCCGCCGCAGATCGGCGGGGGTGTGGATGGTGTCGAGCAGCGGTGTCTGCGGGCGGTCAGGCGAACTCAACTCAGCGGCAATCCCTTGGAACCTGCCGACTGGTTTAGGCGCGCCCTCCGGGCGATGCAACCATAAGCATGGTGCAGAAGGCTCCCAGACGGCGTGCAGGCGGCCTCAGCGCGCGGCGACGAGCAGCGGGCGGCTGACGACGAAGGTGTCGTAGCGGGCCGGCGCCATGATGTCGGGCTCGAGCGCCACGCGGCTCGCCATCGGGCCGAGCTCGGCGGCATTGTCGAGATAGCCCTCGGGCGCGTAGAGCTCGGCGAAATGCATGTCGGTCATCGGCACGGGCTCGACCAGCGTCTCGTTGACGTGGTCGATCTCGGGCGCCACGAGGTCGAAGGCACGCGGTTTGAGGCCGACCAGCAGGTCGCGCTCCAGGGACGCGCTGACCAGCGCATTGGCGATGGCGCTGCGGCCGCCGGCCTCGGTCACCGCCGTCCAGGTCATGTCGAAGAGGTTGGCGGCGGCGCTCATGCCGCCGGTGCCGGCGGGCACGGCGGGGCGCAGGTCCGTGGCGTCGACGGCGGCGACCAGCGGGGCCGCCGTCTCGTTCGCGATCAGCAAGTCGAGGGCGCGGCGGGCGTTGGCGTCAGGGGCGTAGGCGGTGAGCACCTCGTCGTCGCGCGGCGTCATCAAGGCGCGCGGCAGCGGCGCCGGCTCGAGCGTGGCGATGGCGTTGAGCGCCGTGCCCTGGGCGGGCGGCAGGGCACTGCGGGTCGCCACCATCAGCGCCGGCGTCTTGCTGAACGGCACGATGCCGGCGAGCGGCGCGCTCGGATCGTTGAAGGGCGTCGTGGCAGGGTCGAGCGCGGCAACGGCGACGGCGGCGGGCCGGCGCAGCATCGGCATGGGCGCGACGACGTCGACGGTCGACACGGTGCGCTGCGCCGGATCGAGCGCGGCCAGACGGATCTCCGGCGTCTCGGAGGCGCGCGGCGCAGTGAGGCCGTTGCACGGCACCATGCGGCATTTGTTCCACTCGGCCTGCGCATAGGCGCGGCCCTGGCTCGACAGCGGCTTGCCGTCAACAGGCAGGTGCAGCGTCCTGCCATCGGGGAAGACGGCCTGCAACTGGGCGCGGGTCATACGCGGCCAGGCGCGCACGCTGCCGGTGTCCATGTGCACGAACGGGCTGCCCGAGGTCGGGTAATAGCCGACGCCGCCCACCTGGTGGCGCATGGCGGCGGCGCGCAGGTCGGAGAGCTTCACTCCGGGGATGAACACGTCCATCGCCTTGCCCAGCATGTGCTGCGAGTTCTCGGCGACGCCCGAGGAGCTGGCGCGCAGCATGGCGTTGGTCTTGGGCTCGCGATAGGACGAGACGATGTTGTAGGGCTGCCTGCCGCCGACCTCCTGGTAGACCTCCCAGAGCAGGTCGAACAGCGCCGGATCCATCTTGGCGGCCGAGCCGGTGCGCCAGTCGGCGAGGAAGACGTCGAGCTCGCGCAGCACGCCAGCGTCGTACTTGCCGTTCTTCTTGTAAGTGAACTTGCCGGTCTTGCCGGTATGGGTGTGGTGCAGCCACAGGGTGCGGTCGCTCGAGGCGGCGCCGACCGGAATGGCGGCCGCGAGGAAAAAGGCCAGGCCCGCAGCCATCGCCACGGCGCGCCATGCCAACAGTCGCCAATCGAAGTGCGGTTTGCCCGTCACGCCCCAACAGTCCGTCCATGCTTCGGCCGCTTGGCCAGAGCTTAGCGCCAGGACGAGAAGAGTTCCTTAACGCTAACGCCCGGTAACGTTCCGGCCGGCCCGTTGCCCCGGCCCGCCTGCATCGCAGGAGTGCCCAGCCTTGGGAATTTCTAAGCAAAAAACACGGCTTAACCAAGGCTGAGATGTTAACAAGGCCTTAGCGGAAGGGGAAAACCGGCAAATGGGGCGGCTACGCCCTACTGGGCGTTGAGCAGCTCGATCAGCTTCTTGTTGTGGCCATAGACGTCGCCATAGCTGCGGATGGTGCCGTTCTCGTCGACGCGCAGCGTGAAATACATGAGATGCACGGGGATGTGGTTCTTGAGCGTGACCCACTTCTCCTTGGGACCGAACAGGCCTTCGAGCGAGGCGCGGCTCAGCTCGGGATTGGTCTCGACCAGCGCGCCGGCGAAGGCCAGCGGGTCCTGCACGCGCACGCAGCCATGCGAATAGGCGCGGAAGGCGCGGGCAAACAGCGACTTCGAGGGCGTATCGTGCAGGTAGACGTTGTGCTCGTTGGGGAAGAGGAACTTGATCTTGCCCAGCGCATTGCTCGGCCCCGGCTTCTGGCGCACCGCGAAATTGTTGATGTTGGTGGTGGTCCAGTCGATGGCCGCGGCGTTGATCACCTTGCCGCCCGCCAGCATCTCCATGTTCTGGCTGTCGAGATAGTTGGGGTTGGCGATGAGGTGCGGCCGGATCTCGGCGGCGGCGATGGAGGGCGGCACGTTCCAGTAGGGGTTGACGACGATGTTCTGGATTTCGTCGGAGAACACCGGCGTCTGGTTCTTGGGAGTGCCGACGACGACGCGGGTCGAATGCACGGGCGCGCCGTCGCGCATGATCCATACGGTGAATTCGGGGATGTTCACCTCGACGTGGAAATCGCCGAAATCGTCCGGCTCCCAGCGCCAGCGCTCCATATTGGCGATGATGTCGTCCTTGGAGACGTTGGAGCCGCCATTGAGCGCCGCCACCGTGGCCGGCCCCATGATGCCGTCGGCGGTGAGCCCGAGGCTTTCCTGGAAGGCGCGGATGGCATCGACCAGCGCCTCGTCATAGGTGATGTCGACGATGGCGTCGGTGGCGCCCTCGGGAATCTCCGGGGCGGCGACGGCGAGACGGGTGCGCAGCAGCGGCACGCGCTCGTCCTTCATGCCGAGCTTCAGCACCTTGCCGTCGGGAATGGTGATCTGCTCGACCGTCACGCTGCCGTCGTAGAACCTGGCGAGCGCCGCCTTGAGGCGGCCGAATTCGGGATGCTGCGGGTCGAGCCCGAGCAGCACCTGGTCCGGGGCGTCGGAGGCGGCGAGGTCGAGCAGGAGCTGCGCCTCGTCGATGCGCTTGGGCGCGATGGTGATGAGCTTGCTCACCGCCGTGGGCGCCACGCGGCCGCCATAGGCGTCCTGCGCGTAGCGCACCGCCGCCTGCGAGAAGGCGGTCTCGAGCGCGGCGAGGCGGGCGGGATCGGTGCCGGCGGCGGCCGGGTCGAGGTCGGGCGTCAGGTAGTCGGCGGGGCGGAAGCCTTCGAGCTCGGCCGCCTTGAACACTTCGACGATCTTCAGCGCGTTGGGGGAGAAGGCGACGGCGCCGCCGGCGCCGGGCGCCAGCCACAGCGGCTCGAAGCCGCGCGCGCCGTAGAAGAAATAGAGCTTCTGGGCCTGCTGGTAGGCCCGGGAGTCCTTGTCGGCGCCGTAATAGGCCTCCTGCAGCCCGGCCTTGATGATGCGCGCCAGCTCGCTGCGCGGCGGCGCGATGACGATCCTGGTCAGCGCCGCCTTCTCGATGACGGCCTCCTGCGCCAGCGCGGCGGGCGAGGTGCCGGCAAGGGCGACGCCGGCAAGCATAAGGGCCATCAGAATGCGCAAGGCGGACTCCGTCATTTTGGGGCAGTGGCGTCGCATAAAAGGGCGCGACGCGGGGCAGTACGCTTCGGGGCTTAGACTACAAGCGTTAACGCGGGCAATTCCTCACCTTTTTGTGTTCCCGCCATGTGGCCTTCCGGCAACGGCGGGGCGTCGGCCCCGTCAGGCCGCGTCGGATTGCGCGCCCTCCTCGAGGCCGTAGTCGCGCAGCTTGCGATAGAGGGTCGAGCGGCCGATGCGCAGCGCCCGCGCGACCTTCGACATGCGCCCGCCATAGTGCCGGAGCGCGAAGGCGATGAGCTCGCGTTCCAGCTCGGGGAGCGGCGCCACTTCGCCGCTGGCGTCGAGAAAGCGGTCGGGCGTGGCCGTGTCGTCGGGCCGAGGTCTAGCGGCGTCGATGTGAACGGGGGCTGAAGGCGTCGGCAGGGCCGCGGTCAGCCGGGCCATCTCGGCGCGGCCGCGCTGGTGCGCGACGATCTGCGGGAAGTCGGTAGCGGCGAGGTCGCCACCCTCGGCGAGCAGCACGGCGCGATATAGGGCGTTTTCGAGCTGGCGGACATTGCCCGGCCAGTCATAGGCCTCGAGCAGCGCCGTCGCCTCGGGCGCGAGGCCGGCGACGCGCCGCCCGGTCTCGGCGGCGAAGCGGGCGATGAAATGGTGGGCGAGGCGGGTGACGTCGTCGCGGCGCTCGCGCAGCGGCGGCACATAGATGGGCAGCACGTTGAGGCGGTAGAACAGATCCTCGCGGAAGCCGCCGGCGCGCGTCAGCTCCAGCAGACGGCGGCTGGTGGCGGCGATGAGGCGGACATTGGCGCGCTCCGGGCGGCCACCGCCCAGGGGGGCGATCTCGCCTTTGTCGAGCAGGCGGAGCAGCCGGGCCTGGGCATCGGCAGGCAGTTCGCCGATGGCGTCGAGATACAGCGTGCCGCCCTGCGCCTCGGCGACCTTGCCGCGCCCGGGCTCGAACAGCGTGGCGTCGATGTGCGGGGCGGGGAGCGCCGCGCAATCGACGGCGACGAAGGGCCTTGCGGCGCGGTCGCCGAGGCCGTGGATGACGCGCGCGACGAGCGCCTTGCCGGTGCCCGCCTCGCCTTCGACGAGCACGGGGATGGGCGAGCGCGCGGCCTTGCGGACGAGCGTCAGCACGCGGTGCATGGCCGGCGAGCCGGTGACGATGTCGTCGAGCCCGAGCGTGCCGGCGCGGCGGTGCCGCTCGCTGCGCACCACGGCTTCGAGCGCGCCGAGCTGCAGCGCGTTGCGCAGCGACACGACGAGGCGCTCGGGCGCCACGGGCTTCACGAAAAAGTCCACCGCGCCCTGGCGCATGGCGGTGACGACGGTTTCGAGCGCGCCATGCGCGGTCTGCACGATGACGGGCGTGGTGATGCCGTCGCGCGCCATCGCCTCCATCACCGCCATGCCGTCGCGGTCGGGCATGACGAGATCGAGTATGACGGCGCCGAAGCCGGGGTCGGCGCGCAGGAGGCGCAGCGCCGCGTCGCCGCCGCCGGCCGTCACCGGCGTGAAGCCGGCGTGGCGCGCCACTTCGGCGGTCAATTTGAGCTGCACCGGATCGTCGTCGACAACAAGTATGCGCGTCATCAGGCCCCCAAAGCCGCCGGCCGGCGTCGAATCGCGCTGTGCCGTTTCGGCGCAGAATGAAAAGCCCGAGTTAAGAGCGCTTTAAGCCTGGCTGCGTGTCCCGTGCCCCATTGGCTGGGTCTTGAGCGGGCGTGGGGGCCGGCTTATGGTCCGGCCCGCTCAATCCTCCGACGAAAGTCTATCGCATGGCTGATCCTGTTCGCGCTGCCGCGGCCCAGGCCCAAAAAGGGCACAACGCATTCGGCGAACTGCCGAGCTGGAACCTCGACGATCTCTATCCCGGCCCGGACTCGCCCGAGCTCAAGCGCGATCTCGACTGGGCGCGGGCGGAGGCCAAGGCGTTCGAGGCCGACTACAAGGGCAAGCTCGACGCGCTCGCCAAGTCGGGGCGCCTTCACGAGGCGATGGAGCGCTCGGAAAAGCTCACCGACGTCACCGGCCGGCTCGGTTCGTACGCCTATCTGCGCTATGCGCTGGCGACGCAGGACCCCGAGACGGTCAAATTCCTCGGCGACCTCAACCAGGCCATCACCGACCTCGCGACGGGACTGCTGTTCTGGGAGCTGGAGCTCAACCGGATCGACGACGCGGTGCTCGACGCGGCTTTCGCGATGGACGAGAACCTCGCGCGCTACCGCCACTGGTTTGCCGACCTGCGCAAGGCCAAGCCCTATCAGCTCGATGAAAAGCTCGAGGAGCTGTTCTTCGAGAAGGCGGTGACCGGCGCGCAGGCGTGGAACCGGCTGTTCGACGAGACGATGGCGGCGCTGAAATTCGAGGTCGAGGGCGAGACCCTGTCCATCGAGGCGACGCTGCACCGGCTTTCCGACAAGGACGAAAAGACGCGCGCGGCAGCGTTCCACGGGCTCGGCAAGACGCTCGGCGACAATGCGCGGCTGTTCACGCACATCACCAACGTACTCGCCAAGGACAAGGAAATCTCCGACCGCTGGCGCGGCTACAAGGACATCGCCGACAGTCGCCATCTCGCCAATTCGGTGGAGCGCGAGGTGGTGGACGCGCTGGAGACGGCGGTGCGCGCCGCCTATCCGCGGCTCAGCCACCGCTACTACCAGATGAAGGCGAAGTGGTTCGGCAAGGACCAGCTCGAGGCTTGGGACCGCAATGCGCCGCTGCCCACCGCCGACGAGCGCACCTTCGACTGGGACAGCGCCAGAACCACGGTGCTCGACGCCTATGGGCGCTTCTCACCGAAGCTGCGCGAGGTGGCCGAGCCGTTCTTCGCCAATGGCTGGATCGACGCGCCGGTGCGCGACGGCAAGTCGCCGGGCGCCTTCGCGCATCCCACCGTGCCCTCGGCGCACCCCTATCTGCTGCTCAACTACCTGGGCAAGCCGCGCGACGTGATGACCTTGGCGCATGAGCTGGGCCACGGCGTGCACCAGGTCCTGGCCGGGCCGCAGGGCCCGATCCTCAGCAATACGCCGCTGACGCTGGCCGAGACCGCCTCGGTGTTCGGCGAGATGCTCACCTTCCGCGCCATGCTCGACAAGACCACCGACAGGAAGCAGCGTTTCGCCATGCTGTCGAGCAAGGTCGAGGACATGCTCAACACGGTGGTGCGACAGATTGCCTTCTACACCTTCGAGCGCGAGGTTCACACCGCCCGCAAGCAGGGCGAGCTGACGCGCGAGGATCTCGACCGGATCTGGCTCGACGTCTCGAAAGAGAGCCTCGGGCCGGGGGTTCGGCTCAACGAGGGCTATGGCATCTTCTGGAGCTACATCCCGCACTTCATCCACTCGCCCTTCTACGTCTATGCCTATGCCTTCGGCGATTGCCTTGTGAACTCGCTCTATG
>JBDHTK010000002.1:0-44278 GCA_039808625.1 Devosia sp.
GACGACGGCAATTGCCGCGAGCATGAACAGCGAAAGGACGATCGCCTGGTCGGTGCGTGGCGGGAACTCGAAATTGAGCGAGCGCAGGATGCGCACCGAGAGGATATCGATGCCGGCGCGGTTGGCGATCACCACAGGGACCGAGTAGAGCGACAGCCCGACGATCACGATGAGCAGCGACGCGCCGATCATCGCCGGCGTGATGGCCGGCAGGCTGACGCGCCGCAGCGTCATCCACATGCTCGCCCCCGACAGCCGCGAGGCTTCCTCCAGCGCGGGATCGATGTTGCGGAAGGCCGCCGCGACGATCAGGTAGACATAGGGCACGAAATAGAGGGCGTAGACGAAGATCACGCCCGGCCAGGAGAGGACGTTGATCTGGATGTTGAGCCCCAGCGGCGCGAATACCGCGCGCAACGCTCCATTGATGAACCCGGCGCCCGGGGAGGCAAGGAATACCCAGCCGATGGCCATCGCGACGGCAGGCACCAGAAGGGGGATGATCGGCATGATGTCGCCGATGACCTTCAGCCGCGCGTCGGTGCGCTCGTTGAGCCAGGCGAAAAGTGAGGCGGTGACGATCGCCACGGTACCGCCGCCGAGAACGGCGATGGCGGTGTTGATCAGCGTGGGCACCAGCCACGTCGTGCCGAGCACGCGGCCGAACGCCTCGGTGTTGAACTGGCCGTCGACATAGAACACGCGCACCAGCATCACGACGGCGGGATAAACGACGAAGAAGACCACCAGCAGCGCAACGGCGGCGGACAGGGCCTGGAAAGGTGTGAGCCGCAGCCTGAGCCCGCGGGTCGGTACCGCTTCGGTCGTTTCGACGCTCGCCATGTCAGCTATCCCCGCTCACCGCTTCACCACCGATGCTCGGGGCGATCAGTCGCAGCCGCGCGGGCTCGATGGTGATCCAGACGGTGGCACGTTCGGGAATGTTCGAGATGCCGGGTATCCACGCACGAATGCGCTCGTTGCCAACGGTCAGCAGATACTCGGTATTGGAACCGAAAAAGACCCGCGTATCCACCGTGCATTCGAAAACGTTGCTGGCCGATTGCGGCGCGGTGCGGTGGACCTCGACCGACTCCGGACGCACCAGCACCCTGGTCTCGCCCGCCGGCACGGCCTGTGCAGCATCGACCATCAGTTCCGACCGCGCGTCGATCGTCAGCGGGCCGATGGGCGTCGTGACGACGATGCGGTCCGGGTCCGCGGACTGCACAGTGCCCTTCCAGATATTGGCGCTGCCGATGAACGACCCGACATAGGACGTGCGCGGCAGGTTGTAGACCTCCTCGGGCACGCCGATCTGCTCCATGTGGCCGTCATTGAGCACGGCGATGCGATCGGCAACCGCCATCGCCTCGTTCTGGTCGTGCGTGACGTAGAGTGCGGAGAATCCGAATGTTTTTTGCATGCGCCGGATTTCGAGGCGCAGCTGCTCGCGCACACGCGCGTCGACGTTGGAAAGCGGCTCGTCGAACAGGACGACCCCCGTCTGGGAGACGACCGCACGGGCGAGCGCGACGCGCTGTTGCTGCCCGCCCGAGATCTGCCCCGGATACTGCCTCGCGAGTGAAGCGAGACCGACGACATCCAGCGTTTGCAGCACCCGCTCCTTGATGTCGCGCGCCGGCACGTTCCGCGCCTGGAGCGGGTAGGCGACGTTGTCGAACAAGGTCATATGCGGCCACAGCGCATAGGATTGGAACACCATGCTGATCGGTCGCCTGTTCGGTGGCAGCAGGACCGCGGAGGCCGACGAGTAGACCGGCTCGCCATTGATGAGGATGTCGCCGCTATCCGGGGTTTCGAGCCCGGCGATGCAGCGCAGCAGTGTGGTCTTGCCGCAGCCGCTCGGCCCGAGGAGCACGACCATTTCGTTCGCCGCAACGTCGAGCGTGATGTCGTTCACCGGAATGACCTCGCCGCCCCCTCCATGCCGCCGGAACGACTTCCTGAGGTTTCGAACGCGGATGCGCGCAGGGGCTCGCTCGGCGACCACACCGCGTTGCGCATGATCCGTGACGATGCTGTTCAAATCGCTCCTCCCCGAAGCCTACGATGTCGTGGAGCCAGTCTTCCGCCAGCTTGAGCGGGACGATAGGCCCGAGGTCTCATTTTGTAAACAGTTTGCGATCTACATCATCTAGTGGGCCAGGCCGACGGTGATGCCGCCGCAGACGTAGAGGGTTTGGCCAGTCATAAAGCGGGAATCGTCGGAGAGGAGAAAGGAAGCCGCCGCAGCGACGTCGCGCGGCTCGCCGAGAAATCCCATCGGGACGCTCTCGATGATGCGTTGCGTGGCGGGCGCATCCGCCGGATTCGCCGCATCGAAGAGCTCGGTGCGGATAGGACCCGGCGCGATGGCATTGACAGTGATGCCGCTGCGCGCAAGCTCGAGGGCCCAGGTCCGCGTCATGCCGATGAGGGCGGCCTTGCTGGCTGCGTAGGCCGTGCGCATCTCCTTGCCGAGCGCGGCGCGGCTGGCGATGTTGACGATGCGACCGATGCCAGCCTCGCGCATCGCCGGCACGACCGCCTGGGTCATGGCCATCGCGGCGCGGGCGTTGACCGAAAGGACCAGGTCGAAATCCGCCACGGTCGTATCGAGCAACGCGGCAGGATTGATGATGCCGGCATTGTTGACGAGGCGGGTAACGCGGTGCTCCGCGCAGAACGAGCCAACGCGCTCCGCAATAGCCTGAGTGTCGACAAGGTCGATGCGAAGGAAGGCATGATGAGAACCGGACGTCGGCGCGGTGCGGTCAACGATGGCGACCCTGAAGCCATCCTTGACGAGACGCTCGGCGATGGCGCCCCCTATGCTCCCCGCGCCACCCGTGACAATCGCGTAGTCGGACATCGCTCTCACACTCCTTCACGCGGCGACATAGCCGCCGTCCATGGTCCAGGCCGCGCCGCGCACCTGCTCGCCGGCATCGGAACAGAGGAATGACACCACCGCCGCGACATCGTCGGCGCGCACGAAAGCGCGCGACGGCTGCTTGAGCCCGATCAGCCTGGCCGCCGCCGCCTCGAAGGAGAGGCCATCGCGCTCGGCGATTGCCCGAACCTGCCGCTCGACCAACGGTGTCAGCACCCATCCTGGACAGACTGCGTTGCAGGTCACCGGATCGGTGGCCGTTTCGAGCGCCACGGCCTTGGTCAGCCCCACGAGCCCGTGCTTGGTCGCGGCATAGGGCGCCTTGTTGGGCGCGGCGACCAGGCCACTGACGGAGGCGATATTGACGATGCGCCCCCACGCCCTCCTGCGCATGCCCGTGAGGGCAAGCCGGATGGTGTGGAAACTCGCCGAGAGGTTGACGGCCAGCATGTCGTCCCAGTCGCCCGGTGCAAAATCGACAATCGAGGCCACGCGCTGCATGCCGGCATTGTTGACCAGGATGTCGAGGCCGACCGCATCGAGTTCGGCCATCATGCCCTCGATCTCGCCACGCCGCCGGAGGTCGGCGCCGATGAACCGGACCGGCTGGCTGCTCGCCGCGGCAATCTCGCGCAGGGCACCGGCATTGTCGTCGGCGCTGCCGAGCCCGTGGGCGATGATCGCGGCACCATCTCGCGCCAGCCGCCGGGCGATGGCGAGCCCGATGCCGCTGGTGGAGCCGGTGACGAGGGCCGTGCGGCCAGCGAGGTTTATCATCATCGCCCGTGAAACACCGGCTGCCGCTTTTCCGCGAAGGCCGCAGCGGCCTCGCGATGATCGGCGGTGAGCATCGCCTCGATCAGCAACCGGGCCTCGATATCGAGCGCGGCGGACAGTGCGGCACGGTCGGACTCGAACAGCACCCGCTTCATCATGCCGTAGGCGAGGCGGGGTCCGCTGGCGAATTCGGCCGCGAAGGCGAGCGCTGCCGTCAATGGCGATTCGGCCAGCGCCGTCACGAGGCCGAGACGCAGCGCCTCGTCGGCCTCGACGATCCGGCCCGAGAACAGCAATTGCTGCGCGGTGGGCCGCCCCACGACCTGCGACAGGAGAAACGAGATGCCGTAGTCGCCGGGGAGGCCGACCTTGGCATAGGTCGCGCCGTGCCGCGCCGAATTGGCGGCGATGCGGAAGTCGCAGGCGAGAGCCAGCGCCAGCCCCGCCCCGACCGCGGCACCGTTGATGGCGGCGACCACCACCTTGGGTATGGACCGCAGGCGCTCGATCACGGCATGCTTGCGCTTGAGCGCCGCGACGCGGGCCTCCACGTCGATCTCGGCCGTCGCGGCCATGACCTTCACGTCGCCCCCGGCACAGAATGCCCGTCCTGCCCCGGTCAGGACGATCGCGCCGATATCGGCCCGCTGCCCGAGGCGGTCGAGCAGTTCGATCAGTCCGAAGATCATGGGATCGGATAGGGCATTGAGCCTGTCGGGACGGTTCAGCGTCACCGTCGCGATGCCGTTGCTCTCATCGAGCAGCAGGTCCTGCATGCACCCTTCCTCCCCGCTCCGAACCTGTCATGTCGCTTCGCAGATTTCAAGATTGTATGTTGTTGACAATTAGCAAACTACAGAGCAGTTTTGCTGGCCAACCGGGAGGGCAACCGTGGCAGAGCCGGCACAGGCAGCATCCGTATTGACGCGCGACGAGCGCAATACGCGGATCCTTGTTCTCGACAATGCGCCGGTGAACGCCCTTAGCCATGATCTGCGGGTCGCGCTGCTTGACGCTCTCGACGCGGCCGACAAGGACGATGATATCGACGCCGTCGTGCTGATGGGGGCGGGGCGGAATTTCGTCGGCGGCGCTGACATCCGCGAGTTCGGCAAGCCCCGGCAGGCGCCGCGCGTCTTCGACCTCATGGCCCGCATCGAGGCGATGACCAAGCCGGTCATCGCCGCCATTCATGGCGTGGCCCTGGGCGGCGGCCTCGAACTCGCGCTCGGCTGTCATTTCCGGCTCGCGACCGCCGACGCCCGGCTGGGGATGCCGGAAGTGAAGCTCGGACTCCTCCCTGGCGCCGGCGGGTCGCAGCTTCTGCCCCGGCTCGTCGGCGCAAGGGAAGCGGTTGCCATCATCACCAGCGGCGACCCCGTGAGCGCGTCCAAGGCGGCAGAGATCGGGCTCATCGACCGCATTGCAGAGTCCCCCCTCGCCGAGGACGCCGTGGCCTTTGCCCAAAGCCTGTCACGGGGGAGCCTGCCACGCGTCCGCGATCGCGCCTTTCCTCCCATCACGGCGGACGAGTTCGAGACGCTGGCCCAGCCGATACGCAAGCGTGCCGGCCGGCAGCGCTCGCCCGTCGCCTGCCTTGAGGCCATCGCGGCTGGAACCCGGCTGCCTCTTGCCGATGCGCTGGCGTTCGAGCGCCATCTCTTTGCAGAACTGGAGGCGAGCGAGCAGTGCGCGGCGCTGCGCCACGCCTTCTTTGCCGAACGCGAGGCGACGCGACCGCCCGGCATCGACAAGGCGACGCCGCTGCTCCCCTCGGCGCGCGTCACCATCGTCGGCGCCGGGACGATGGGCGGCGGCATCGCGATGTGCTTCGCCAATGCCGGCCGGACCGTCCGTATGGTCGAGCCGGAGGCCGAAGCCGTTTCGCGCGGCCTTTCGCGCGTAAAGCGGAACTACGATGCGACCGTCGCGCGCGGGCGGCTCAAGGCAAGCGAGGCGGACGAACGCATGGCCCTCATCGAAGGGGCCGCGCTCGACGCGGCGTCGATACGGGACGCCGACGTCGTGATCGAAGCGGTGTTCGAGAATCTGTCGCTCAAGCAGCAGGTGTTTGCCAGCCTCGAGCGGGCATTGCCGGCGCCCGCGATCCTTGCGACGAACACCTCGACCCTCAGCATCGATGCCATCGCCAGCGCGACAGCTTCGCCGGAGCGCGTCGTCGGCATGCACTTCTTCAGCCCAGCCAACATCATGAAGCTGGTCGAGGTGGTCCGCGGCGAAAAGTCCGACCCGCAGGTCGTCGCCACCATCGCCGCTCTGGCCCGCAGCATCGGCAAGATTCCCGTGGTCGTCGGCAATTGCGACGGGTTCGTCGGCAACCGCATGCTGGGGCAGCGTACCGTCGAGGTCGATCGGCTGCTGCTGCATGGCGCCCTGCCCCAGGACATCGACCGCGTGCTGACCGAGTTCGGCTTTCCCATGGGCCCGCTGGCGATGACGGACCTGGCCGGCGTCGATGTCAACTGGCGCGTGCGACAGGCTCGCGGGCAACCGCTCGCCGCCTACGACGCCATCTACGAGCGCGGCCGGCTGGGACAAAAGGCCGGACGGGGCTTCTACCTCTACGCCGATGGCGGCCGCGTACCGACGCCAGACCCGGAGGTCGAGGCCATCATCGCAGACCTGTCGGCAAAGGCGGGCATCGTTCGGCAACAGATCACCGACGAGGACGTCCTCGAGCGTATGATCTTTCCGATGATCAACGAGGGCGCGCGCATCCTGGCCGAGGGGATCGCGGCCAGGCCGGGCGATATCGACGTCATCTGGATTCACGGCTATGGCTGGCCCGCGTGGCGGGGTGGACCAATGTTCTATGCCGACCGGATCGGCCTCGGCCATATTTGCCGGCGTCTCACGGAGTTTCGCGACGCCTTCGGCCTCGCCTCCCTGGCACCGGCGCCCCTGCTGGTCGAGCTGGCCGAGTCCGGTCGCCGATTCGGTGATCTCGCCATTCCGTTTTCAGCACGCCGGAAGACTGACCAATGACTCCACAAGAGGCCGGGGAAGCCCCCGAGACGACCTACCGCAACGCACTGGGAGCCGGGCGGCTGCTGCTGCAACGGTGCGACGAGACCGGCCGCTTCTTCTTCTATCCACGCACCATTTCCCCGTTCTCGGGGCAAGCACGCTTCACCTGGGAGGAGGCCTCGGGTCAAGGCACGGTCTATTCGACGACCGTGATCCGGCAGAAGCCCGAGGCGGGGGGCAGCTACAACCTCGCGCTCATCGACCTTGCCGAAGGGCCGCGCCTGATGTCGCGGGTCGAGGGTATCGCCCCCGAAGCCGTGACCATCGGCCTCCCCGTCGTCGCCTTCGTTGGCGCCGACGAGAAGGGCGAACCTCTGCTCCTGTTCCGGCCACTCGAGGAAACACCATGACTCTGCGCGGCGCCATCGCTGCGGTCGGTGTCGGGACCACCCCCGCGTGGAATACGCCCGGCCAGACCTCCCTCGACCAGTTGGCAGTTGCCGTCAGCGCGGCGGCCGCCGACGCGGGCATCGCCGTCAGCGACATCGACGGCATCTTCACCACGACGCTGCAGCAGTTCATGCCGGCCATGTCGGTGCCGGAGTATCTCGGGCTCAAGGTGAACGTCCTCGATGGCACCAATATCGGGGGCTCCTCGTTCGTCGCCCATCTGGTGCCGGCGATGCTGTCGCTATCTGCCGGCCTGTGCGAGATTGCCTGCGTCTGCTACGGCTCGAACCAGCGGTCGGCCGGCGGCAAGCTGATGACGCTGTCCGAACCGATGACGTTCGAAGCGCCCTACAAGCCGCGCAGCCCGATCGGCGCCTATGCCATGGCCGCGGCACGGCACATGTACGAGTACGGCACCACGCGGCGGCAGCTTGCCGAAGTCGCGGTCGCTGCCCGCCAATGGGCCAAGCTCAATCCCGATGCCCTGATGCGCGACGACCTGACGATCGAGCAGGTGCTGGCCGCCCGCATGGTCAGCGACCCGCTGTCGCTGCTCGACTGCTGTCTCGTGACCGATGGCGGCGGCGCGGTCATCCTGACCACTGCCGAGCGCGCCAGGGACATGCGGCACGAGCCGGTCTATCTGCTCGGCGCCGCCGCGGCGACCACCCACCGGCAGATCTCGCAAATGCCGGACCTCACGGTCACGGGCGCGGTGGACTCCGGTGCGCGCGCCTTTGCCATGGCCGGCCTTGCGCCGGACGACGTCGACCTCGTCCAGCTCTACGACGCTTTCACCATCAACCCGATCCTCTTTCTTGAGGACCTCGGATTCTGCCCCAAGGGCGAGGGGGGCCGCTACGTCGAGGACGGCCGTCTGGCGCCGGGTGGCGCGCTGCCCTTCAATACCAATGGTGGCGGCCTTTCCTGCTGCCATCCCGGCATGTACGGGATCTTCCTCATCATCGAGGCGGTGAGGCAGCTCCGCGGCGAGGCCGGGGCCCGGCAGGTCGACGGGGCCGAGGTCGCCCTCGTGCATGGCAATGGCGGCCAGCTTTCGAGCCAGGTCACCGCGCTCTTCGGCACATCCAGCACCCTCTGACCTACAGCAAGCGAGTTTTGACATGCCCAGCAGAACCGCGGCGCAGCAACTGGTGAGTGCCTTCAGGCGGCACGGCGTCGAAGTGACGTTCGGCCAGAGCTTGCCCAGTGCCTTTCAGCTCGAGGCCACGGCCACCGGCATCCGCCAACTGGCCTATCGGCAGGAGAACATGGGTGGTGCGATGGCGGACGGCTATGCCCGCATCTCGCACAAGGTGTCGGTGGTCACGGCGCAGAACGGACCCGCGGCTGCCCTGCTCGTCGCGCCGCTCAGCGAGGCGCTCAAGGTCTCCATTCCGATCGTCGCCCTGGTGCAGGAAGTCGCGCGCAAGACGACAGACAAGAACGCCTTTCAGGAACTCGACCATATCCGGCTGTTCGATGCCTGCGCCAAATGGGTACGGCGGATCGATTCCGCCGACCGCATCGACGACTATGTCGATCTGGCCTTCACCATCGCAGCCACCGGCCGCCCCGGCCCCGTGGTGCTGCTGGTCCCCGCCGATGTTCTGCTGGAACCCGAAATCGAGACACCCCGGCTCGCGGCACCCGGGACCTTTCCGCTCGACCGTACCGCTCCCGACCCACATGCCGTGACGGAGGCCGCCGCGCTGCTCGCCGGCGCCGAGCGGCCGCTGATAATCGCCGGCGGCGGCATCCACATTTCCGATGCTTCCGCGGAGCTGGCGCAGCTACAGGAGCAATGCCACCTGCCGGTTGCGACCACCGTGATGGGCAAGGGCAGCGTTGCCGAGACGCACCCGCTCTCGCTCGGCATCGTCGGCTATTTCATGGGCAGCGGCTCGCGGACCCGCGACCTGCGGGCGCTGGTTGCCGACGCCGACGTGATCCTGCTCGTCGGCACCAAGGCGAACCAGAACGGCACCGACAGCTGGAGCCTCTATCCCTCGGGAGCGAAATATATCCACCTCGACATCGATGGTGCCGAGGTGGGGCGGAACTATCGTGCCTCGCGCCTCGTCGGCGATGCCAGGCTGGGCCTTGCCGCGCTCCACGAGGCCCTGCTCGAGGCAGGGGTCGAGAAGCGGGCGGCCGGCCGTGCCGCGCTCGAGGCAGCCATTGCCAAGGGGCTCGCTTCGTTTCGTACCCTGACCTCGGCCATCAGCACCGAGGATCGCGTGCCAGTCCGCCCGGAGCGGCTGATGCGTGACCTCGACAGCCTGCTGACACCGGAGACGATCGTCGTTGCCGACGCCAGCTACTCATCGATCTGGGTGGCCAACTACCTGACGGCGCAGACCGCGGGCGCGCGCTTCATCGCGCCGCGCGGCCTCGCAGGGTTGGGCTGGGGGTTGCCCCTGGCGCTTGGCGCCAAAGCAGCCAGGCCGGCGGCACCGGTCGTGGTGCTCGCCGGAGACGGCGGCTTCGCCCATTCGTGGGCGGAACTCGAGACGGCAGTCCGCCTGAAGCTGTGCGTCGTCACCATCGTGCTCAACAACCGCGTGCTCGGCTATCAGAAGGACGCCGAAGACGTGAAGTTCGGCCACCATACCGATGCCTGCTATTTCAGCCCGGTCGACCACGCGGCAATCGCCCGGGCGTGCGGCGCCAACGGCGTGCGTGTGGAGCGGCCGGAGGCGTTCAAGCCCGCGCTCGAGGCGGCGCTGGCCAGCAATGTGCCGACGCTGATCGATGTGATTACCGATCCTGAAGCGCGTCCTCCGCTTACCTTCTTCGAAGACAAATTCGCGACTCCCTTCGCAGCGACGAGGTAGCCGCCATGTTCCGCAATGTTGCCGTTCTCGGGGCCGGGACGATGGGGCATGGTCTCGCCCTGGTTCACGCCTTGGCCGGCGCCAACGTGACGATCACCGATGTTCAGCCTGAAACGCTCGCGCGCGCCGCAGGCTTGATCCGCGCCGCCTTCGACGTGCTCGTCGAAAGCGGCGAGATCGAAGCCCACGCACCGCACCCCCTCGAGCGCATCCGCTTCGTGCCGACGCTGGCGGAGGCCGTGTCCGATGCCGACCTCGTCGTCGAAGCCGTGGTCGAGAATGCCGATATCAAGCGGGCACTGCTCGCGGAACTCGACAGGCTTGCGCCACCGGAGACCGTCATCGCGAGCAACACGTCGAACCTCGACGTCTTCCCGCTGGTCCCCGACCGGTTGCTGGAACGCACGCTGATCGTGCACTGGTACGCGCCGCCCTACATCATCGATCTCGTGGATATTGTCGGCAGCCCGCGGACCGACCCGGCGCTGATCGAGCGCGTCCGCGCCTATGTGGCTGGCATGGGCAAGCGACCCATCGTCCTCAATCGCTTCATCCCGGGCTACATCGCCAACCGACTCCAGGCCGCCTGGACCCGCGAGGTGCTCTCGCTGCTGGAAGCAGGCATTGCTGGCCCGGAGGAGATCGACGCATCCATCCGGCATGGTCTCGCCGGCCGCATGATGCTGCTCGGGCACGTGATGAAGTCGGATTTCGGCGGCCTCGCGCTGACGCAGCGCCTTATCGCCAATGGCAGCTACCGGCCGCCGCCGTCGACCGACCACTACGAGATCCTCGATCGGCTCATCGCCGAGGGCCGCACTGGGGTCCTCGCCGGACGCGGCTTCTTCGACTACGGGGGCCGGCCGCCGGACGAGTTGCTGGCCGATCGCGACCGCAGGCTCATCGCCCTCAAGCGAGCAGCCACCGAGATCGTGGGCTCGTTCCCCGAGCCATCCGCTCAATAGGTGTCGGCAACCGTGCCGACCCGCGCGCTCTCGCCGGGCGGGGCACTCTGTGCATGCTGCTGGTAGGCAAGCCAGTTCAGGCCGTTGTGCTCGGTCATCAGCTCGACGACCTTGTCCTCGTCGCGAGCGAGGATCGCCTGGACGATCTCGCCATGCTCCTTGCACACCTCCTTGGCGCGATGCGGCGTCCGCTGCGTGAACGCGTAGACCCGTCGCCCAAGGTGCTGCACGAGAAGGGTAAGCGACTCGTTGCCGCCGAGTTCGGTGATGAAACGGTGCACCCGGCGGTTGGCGTCACGCAGAACATCGAGATCGTCCGCATCAAGGGCGGCCCGAGCCTCGGCCATCAGCTTCGTCAGCTTCTTGCGCCCCGCCTCGTCCGTACTGGACGCAGCGAGCCTGGCGGCGTGGATTTCGAGGACGCTGCGGATGTCGAAATACTCCCACACCTCGCGCGTCGACCGCTCTCGCACGCGGGCGCCGAGACGTGGCCGGACTTCGACCCAACCGTCGTTCTCCAGCAATTGCAGAGCCTCGCGAATGGGGCCGCGACTGACCTGCAGCATGGTGGCCAGTTCGCTCTCACGCAGTCGCTCGCCAGGCTTGAGGATACCGTCCGCAATCATCTTCTCCAGCCGCTCCGCCACCTTGAAGCGCAGGGGCGGCGCGTCGAGTGGATCGACAGTCAGGTGTGACGCCAGATTTGAGGTGGTCCCGCTCATCGGCAGGCAAATCTCCCAAGCAGTGAAAGCAACGGCCTGTGCAATACACCATCAGACGTAGCCCAAACCGCCGAGCGACCAAAGCCCCCAGATCGCAAACTCTCAAATGAAAATTGTTGACAATAATCTTTCTACGGGCAAGGGTCGCACAGGAGGAGCTGCTACGTGTCAGAGGTTGAGCATCAGGGCCCGCTGAGCGGCCTGCGCGTTCTCGAGGTCGCCAATGTCGTTGCCGGGCCGACCTGCTGCCAGGTGCTTGGCGATTTCGGCGCGGAAGTCATCAAGATCGAGCACCCCCAGGGCGGCGACGGCATGCGTCGCATGGGCAATCTGAAGGACGGCACGCCGCTGTGGTGGAAAGTCGCCGGCCGCAACAAGCGCAGCATTGGCCTCTACCTGGGCGATCCCGAAGCAGCCGAGGTTTTCCTCGAACTGGTCAAGTCCGCCGACGTCGTGGTGGAGAGCTTCCGCCCTGGCACCCTCGAGAAGTGGGGGTTGGGCTACGATCGGCTGAAGGCGGTCAACCCGGGGCTCATTCTTCTCAGGGTCAGCGGTTTCGGACAGGACGGCCCCTATGTCGGCCGGCCGGCGTTCGGCACGCTGATCGAATCGATGAGCGGCTTCGCGCATCTCACCGGTGAGCCAAACGGCCCGCCGACGCTGCCGCCGTTCGCCATGGCGGACTACATGGCCGGCTTCAGCGGCGTGGCGGCGGTAATGATGGCGCTCTATCACCGCGACGCCCGCGGCGGCGGCGGCCAGGTCATCGATCTCACCGTGTTCGAGCCGCTGATGTCGACCATGGCGCTTCCCATCGTGCGCTACGACCAGCTCGGCATTCCGACAGAACGCACGGGCAACCGCTCGCCCAATACGGCGCCCCGCAACACCTATCGCACCAAGGACGGCAGGTGGATCGGCGTTTCGGCAGCGACCAACGAGCTCGCCGAGCGCATCGTTCGCCTTGTCGGCAGGCCGGACATGGCAGAAGAGCCGTGGTTCAAGACCGGCAAGGGCCGTGCCGAGCACGTTGATCTGCTGGACGAGGCAGTATCGAGCTGGATGATCCAGCGGACCCGCGACGAGGTCATGGTCGAAGCGGCCGCGGCCGCGGTGACCTTCGCGCCGGTCTATACCATTCCCGACATGATGAGCGACCCGCAGGTCGTTCACCGGCAGATGGTCACGCCCGTCGAGGATGCCGACCTCGGCACCATCCGCATGCCCAATGTGCTGTTCAGAATGTCGGAGACGCCGGGCACCATTCGCTGGGGCGGGCGCAAGCTTGGGTCGGACAGCGAGGCAGTGTTCAAGGACGAGCTCGGACTCAGCGACGACAAGCTCCGCGCGATGCGGGAACGCGGAGTGGCGCTCTGATGACCGCCGGCCTCGACGAGCAGGAAGCGCGTGCGGCTTTCGAAGCCTCCCTCGTGCCGGCCGCAGACGCCGAGCCGGCCTCGTTCATCACCCGCCTGCTCGACCTGCACCCTCAGTTCGGCGATGACACCTGCACTGTCGAATTCGCCGTCAAGGGATTCATGCTCAATCTTCAGGGCACCCTGCATGGCGGCCTTGTGTGCGTCATCTTCGACACCTGCATGGGGCGTCTGATCCGCAAGACGATCAGCCAGGGCAAGACCGTCGAAATGAAGATTCAATATCTGCGGGGCGTGCTCCCAGGCACCGTCACCTGCAAGGCGCGGCTGCTCAAGCGCGGCCGTACGCTCAGCTTCGTCGAGGCGCACATGTTCGATGCTCATGGCAAGATCCTTGCCGCGGCAACATCGACCTGGGCCCACAGAGAAGGCACAGCCAGCGACGAGTAGGAGGCCGGTCCGGCCGGATCGGGCAATCATCAGGAGGAAGCAATGCTTGGAAGAACTACTACTGCGCTGCTGGGGCTGGCCGCCCTTGCGGGGGCCGCACTCGGCTCGACTGCTGTCATGGCCCAGCAGTTCACCGGCGTCAGCGAAGACGTCCTCGCCGCCGCCTTGGCAGAAGGCGAAGTGGTGATCTATGCCAGCTCGGCCGCCCCCGTGGTGGATGCTGCCGTAGCCGCCTTCAAGGAGGCCGTTCCGGGGATCGAGGTCAACGTCCTGCGCCTCGCCACCAATCCGCTGACCACGCGCTATGTGCAGGAAGTCAGCGCCGGCGTCCACACGCCCGACGTCCTCGACCTTTCCGCGACCGAGCTCTTCGACACGAATCCCGACTGGTTTGCGCCGCTCAGCGAGGAGGACATTCCGATCCTCGCCGAATGGCCGGAAAACGTGAAGAAGGGACATTACATCAATACCCTGCAGGGTATCATGCTCATCGCCTACAACACCGACCTGGTGCAGGGCGACCGCATCCCGCTGACGTGGGAAGACATCCTCAAGGAAGACTATCGCGGCAAGGGTCTTCTGGTCGACCCGCGGTCTTCGTCCTCCTACATGTCCTGGCTCGACCTGATGGATAAGACCTACGGCCCCGAATATCTCGACAAGCTGAAGACGCAGAACTTCACGCTGGTCGAAGGCGGCACCCAGGGCGTGCAGCAGGTTGCCGCGAGCGGCGCCGAACTCGTCATTCCGCCGGCCTATGCCCATGCCCAGCCATTCATGGAAAAGAAGGCGCCGATCGGCGTGTCGATTCCCAACGAGCATTCGGACGTGAACCCGATGGGACCGCAGCATTCCTGGGGCATCACCGCCAAGGCGCCGCACCCCAATGCAGCCAGGGTCTTCATGGCCTGGTTCCTCACGCTCGACTCGCAGAAGATCAACTGTGCGCTGAGCGGCGGTTCCTCCGCCATCGTCAAGGACTTCCCGGCCTGTCCATCGGTTGGTGAGAACTTCCTGCCCGCGGAGGCCGATCTTTCGCAGGAGCGCATCGACGAGTTGCTGGGCCGCCTCGGCATCCAGTAGGCACCGGGCAGTGACATGACACGCACCACGGGTGCCCGCGCCCTCGCGGAAATGTTCTCGGCGTATGGCGTCACCGATATCTTCATGGTGCCGGCGGTTCTCCGCCGCACCATGGCCGAGCTCGAGCTCCATACGAATATCCGGCGCATCCACGCACACGGCGAAAAGGCGGCGGCCTACATGGCGGACGGCTATGCCCGCGCCGCCGGCCGCCCGGGCATCTGCATGGCGCAGGTCATCGGCGCCCTCAACCTCGCAGCGGGACTGCGCGATGCCTATCTCGCGCATTCCCCTGTAATAGCGATCACCGGCGGCCGCGATCCCTCGACCAAGTTCCGCAAGGTCTACCAGGAACTGGACGACGTGCCGGCATTCGAGCCAGTGACCAAGTTCAACGCGACGATCGACGATGTCGCCCGTATCCCCGACATGCTGCGCCAGGCATTTCGGGTGGCCGTCAGCGGCAGCCCCGGTCCGGTACATCTGCAGTTCCGCGGCAATGAAGCCCAGCTCGATCAGGAAGAAGCCGATTTCGACACTGACGTGTCGGCGTCACCTTCGCGTGTTCCGCCGCACCGCCCGCTGCCGTCCCATGACGATGTCGGCCGCCTGCTCGCGCTGCTGCAGCAAGCCGAGCGGCCGGTGATCGTAGCCGGCGGAGGCGTTCGCGCGTCGGGTGGCGGTGCGGCGCTGGTCGCTCTCGCCGAAGCGCTCGACATCCCGGTCGCCACCTCGCTCAATGGCAAGGATACGATACCGGGCGTGCATCCCCTTTCGGTCGGCGTGTGCGGAACCTACTCGCGGGCCGCGGCCAATCGGACGCTCCTCGAAGCCGACCTCGTCTGCTTCATCGGCAGCGAGACCGGCAGCATGACGACACATTTCTGGCGCCTGCCGGCACGAGGCACGCGCATCCTGCAGATCGACATCGAGGCAGAGAATCTCGGTCGCAACTACCGGCTGGATGCCGCGCTCCTTGCCGACGCCCGTTCAGCGCTCGAGATGATGCTCGCCGCTGCCGACCGTTCGACCGCCCCGCTGCGCAAAGGCTGGACCGCCCGCGTACAGGCGCTGGCCGCCGATTGGCGGGCGGAGATGGCTGGCGCCCTTGCCAGCGACGCAATGCCGATCCGGCCGGAACGGATCTGCGCCGAGCTGACGAGGCACACCCCGAGCGATGCGATCATGGTGGTCGACACGGGCCATGCCGGCATGTGGATGGGTGGGTTTTATGACCTTACCAGTCCGCAGCAATCCTACCTGCGCAGCGCCGGACATCTCGGCTGGGCCTTCCCCGCGGCGCTCGGTGCGAAATGCGCGGCGCCGGAGCGGCCGGTCATCTGTTTCACCGGCGATGCCGGCTTCTGGTACCACATCGCCGAGATCGAGACCGCCCTGCGCTGGGGCATCAATGCGGTCATCGTCGTCAACAACAACAGTGGCGGGAACCAGTCGAAGCGCGGCTTCGATCGCATCTATGGCGGCACGCAGACGGAAAAGGCGCGCGAACTCTGGACCTTCCGTCCAACGAACTTCGCGGCACTCGCCGAGGCCATCGGCGCCCGCGGCATCCGGGTTGAACGTCCCGGTGACTTCGAGGCGGCCCTTGGGGCGGCTCTCGCTACGCCGCGCCTGACCGTCATCGACGTGATCACCGACATCGAAGTCCTGGCCCCGGCAGCAGTGGCATGATCGACGCCACGCATGATCGGGAGCGCCAGACGTGGTGCTCCTCGGCCAAGGATCACGCGCAGTTTCCGCTGCAGAACCTGCCGCTCGGCATCTTCAGCGATGGCGACGCGCAGCCTCGCGGCGGAATCCGCATCGGCGAGCATGTGCTCGACCTCCTCGCCCTTGCAGATAGTGGACTGCTGCGAGGCGTAGCGCTGGAGGCGGCGCGCCTGGCGGCGCAGCCTGCCCTCAACGCCCTCTTCGCCGCGGGGGCGGGCCCACGCCGCGCCCTGCGCCTTGCCGTTTTCGACCTGCTGAGCACTGACGGCACGGACGCCGATGCGGCCCGCGCCGTCGCCGGCGACCTGCTGCGGCCGGCCAGCAGCTGCCGCATGCATATGCCGGTGGCGGTTGGCGACTACACCGACTTCTACGCAGGCATCCATCACGCCACCAATGCCGGCGGGCTGTTTCGGCCCGATGAACCGCTTCTGCCCAACTACCGGCACGTCCCCATTGCCTACCACGGCCGCGCCTCCTCAGTACGGATCGACGGCACGCCGCTGCGCCGCCCCGTCGGACAGATCATGCCACTCGGCGAAGCCTCGCCGATCCACGCCCCCACGGCCCGGCTCGATTTAGAGGCCGAGTTGGGTATCCTGATCGGCAAGGGCAACGCACTCGGCGAACCGATCGCCATCGGGGCGGCAGCCGAGCATATTGCCGGCTACTGCCTGCTCAACGATTGGTCGGCGCGCGACCTCCAGTCCTGGGAGTATCGCCCGCTGGGCCCGTTCACCGCCAAGAACTTCCTCTCGACCATCTCCGCCTGGGTGGTGACTCCCGAAGCGCTGGCGCCGTTTCGCCGACCGGCCTTCGCACGAGACGCCGCGGATCCCACGCCCCTGCCCTATCTGGTGGACGCTACCGACCAGGCCATGGGCGGCCTCTCCTGCGAGGTCGAGGTGCTGATGCAAACCGCCTCCATGGCAGATGCCGGCATCCCGCCCCACCTGATCTCCTCCACCAACACCGCGCATCTCTACTGGACCGCGGCGCAGATGATAGCCCACCACACGACGGGCGGCTGCGACCTGCGCGCAGGCGATCTCATCGGCAGCGGCACGATCTCCGGCCCGGCACGCGACGCGCTCGGATCGCTGATGGAGATCACGCGCGGCGGCAGCGCGCCCATCTCACTGCCGTCAGGCGAGCGCCGAACCTATCTCGAGGATGGTGACACCATCATCCTCACCGCGCGCTGCCAGCGCGACGGCTACGCCGATATCGGCTTCGGCGAATGCAGGGGCCAAGTCGTACCCGCGGCCACGCCCCTATGAGCAGCGCCTCTGACGTCGTCATCGTTGCAGCACGACGGACGCCGATCGGCAAACTGAACGGCGCGCTTGGGACGGTGCCGGCCCATCTTCTCGGCGCCGCCGCGATCGGCGCAGCCCTCGCCGATGCACAGCTCGCCGCCGACGAGGTCGACGAGACCATCCTTGGCCAGGTGCTGACTGGCGGGCAGGGCATGAATCCGGCGCGGCAGGCAGCAGTAGCGGCCGGCATTCCCTACGAGGCACCCGCGATGCTGGTGAACCAGGTGTGCGGTTCCGGCCTGCGGGCCATCGCCCTCGCCGCCCAGCAGATCGCGCTCGGCGACGCCAGGATCGTCGTCGCAGGTGGTCAGGAAAGCATGTCCGGCGCGCCGCACGTCGCGGCGGTGAGACGGGGCAGACCGTTCGGCGACCTCACCCTGCGCGACACGCTGTCCCACGATGGCCTCACCGATGCCTTTCACGGGATCACGATGGGCGTCACGGCCGAAACGGTGGCGCACAGCTACGGCATAGACCGCAGAGCGCAGGACGCCTTCGCCCTCGAATCGCAAATCCGCGCCTCCGCGGCCGATCGTGCCGGCCAATTCGCGACGGAGATCGTGCCGATCGAGATGGAGCCGGCCACGGTCTCACGCGACGAGCACATCCGGCACGACGCCGACGCGGCTGCCATCGCTCGCCTGCCTCCCGCGTTCGCTGCGGACGGCACCGTCACGGCCGCAAACGCATCCGGCATGAACGACGGCGCAGCCGCACTCGTCATCGTCCCCGCTGCGCTGGCTGCAGAGCGAGGATTGGAGCCGCTCGCCCGTATCGCGGGCTGGGCGCATGCCGGCGTCGCCCCGGAGATCATGGGTATCGGTCCGATACCGGCAACCCACAGGCTGCTCGAGCGGACCGGATGGGGCATCGGCGACGTTGACCTGTGGGAGATCAACGAGGCCTTCGCGGCACAGGCTCTCGCCGTCCTTGAAACCCTGAAGCTCGACCACGCCCGGGTAAACGTCAATGGAGGCGCCATTGCGCTTGGACATCCCATCGGCGCCTCCGGGGCGCGGATCGTCGTCACGCTTGTGCACGAGATGCGCCGCCGGGACATGCGACGCGGCATAGCGACGCTTTGCATAGGCGGCGGCATGGGGATCGCCCTGGCGCTGGAGCGATAGCGGCGATGACGGAACACATCCTGTGGAGCCCGAGCGCGGACCGCGTCGCTGAAACGCATTTGGCCCATTTCGCGGCTGCTGCCGGTTTCGGCGCTGCCGACTACGCAGGCCTCCACGCCTGGTCCGTCGATGAACCCGACGCCTACCATGCATTGCTATGGGATTATCTCGACATCGTGGGATCGCGCGGTGACGTCGTCTGGCAACCGGCCGCAGACCTCACAGGTGTACGCTTCTTTCCCGATGCGTCGCTAAACTACGCCGAGAACATGCTGCGCGATGCCGACGAGCGGATCGCAATCATCGCCCACCGCGAGGACGGGACACGGCGCCAACTGACGCGGAGGGACCTCGCGGCCCTGGTCTCACGCTGCGCCCAGGCGCTGGCTGCCGAGGGCGTCGGCGTCGGGGATCGTGTCGCGGGCCTCGTCACAAACGACATCGAGGCCATGGCACTCTACCTCGCCACCGCTGCGCTGGGTGCGGTCTGGGCCTCCTGCTCTCCCGACTTCGGCCCCGGCGCCGCTGCCGACCGGCTGGGCCAGGTGGCTCCGAAGGTCCTCGTCGCGGTCCACCGCTGCACCTATGCCGGCAAGCCGGTCGATACGCGCGCGAGCATTGCCGCGGTGGCTGCCGCCGGCGCCCCGCAGCGCATCATCTTTCTTGACCCAGGCGAGGGTCTTGCCGAGGAACGGTCAGTCTCGCTCGACGACTGGCTGGCGCCGTTCCGGCCAGCTCCCATTGCCTATGTTCGGCAAGGGATGGATGCACCGCTCGCCATCCTTTTTTCCTCCGGCACGACGGGCCGGCCCAAGGGCATCGTCCACGGCGCGGGACGGCTGCTGGTCCAGCATCTCAAGGAGCATCGCCTGCACTGCGACCTGCGCCGCGACGATCGCTTCTTCTACTACACCACATGCGGCTGGATGATGTGGAACTGGCTGATCAGCGGTCTCGCGAGCGGCGCAACGCTGGTCACCTATGACGGCAGCCCGACCTGGCCCGATGCCGGCAGACTGCCGGCTCTGATCGATGTCGAGGAGATCTCCATCTTCGGCACGTCCGCGCGCTATCTCGAAGCCATGCGCCGGCTGGGGCAGCGGCCGAACGAAACGCAACGGCTCGAGCGCCTGCGCACCGTGCTCTCCACCGGCTCACCGCTGCTGCCGGAAGGCTTTGCGCACGTCTACAACGACTGGAAGCATGACGTTCACCTCGCGTCGATCTCCGGTGGAACCGACATCTGCGGCTGTTTTCTCGGCGGAGTTCCGACCCTGCCAGTGCGCCGGGGCGAGTTGCAGGGCGCGATGCTCGGCCTCGACGTCGCCGCGTTCGACGAGCGTGGCAATGAGGTCCTCCACCAACCCGGAGAACTCGTTTGCCGCAACGCGCACCTATCCATGCCGGTAGAGTTCCTGAACGATCCCGGCGACCATCGTTATCGCGCGACGTACTTCGAAAAATTTCCCGGAGTCTGGACGCATGGGGATTACATCGAGGCGCGCGACACCGGCTTTGTCGTTCTGGGCCGATCGGATGCGACGCTGAACCCCGGAGGCGTCCGGATCGGCACGGCCGAAATCTACCGCCAGCTCGAGGGCATGCCGGAAGTTGCGGAGAGCATCGCCGTCGGGCAGCAATGGGATGCCGACCAGCGGATCGTACTGTTCGTGCGCCTCAACGACGGCTCCACGCTTGACCCCGAACTCGAAGCGCGCATCCGTGGCGCGATCCGGTCGGGCGCCTCGCGGCGGCACGTTCCGGCATTGATCGTCGCCGTCCCGGATCTGCCGCGCACGGTGTCGGGCAAGGTTTCCGAGATCGCTGTGCGCGACGTGATTCACGACCGACCAATCGCCAACGACAGTGCCCTTGCCAACCCGGAATGCCTGGACCTAATCCACCTCGCCTTTCGGGAGCGAGCTGACGTGCCGGCCAGTGCAGGTGCGGCAAACGGCGTGGGCGAGCAAGCCAGCAGCGTGGGAGCAAGCGGAAGAAGCGCATGAACAAGACGGTAGAAAGTCTCGCCGCCAGCGTCATCGACATAGAAAGCGGCATGACCCTGATGATTGGCGGCTTCGGCGGCGCGGGTGCGCCGATCGAGCTGATCCATGCGCTCATCGATCGCTTCATCGCGACCGGCAGTCCCAGGAACCTTACAGTGGTCAACAACAACGCCGGCAACGGCCGCATCGGCATAGCCGCCATGATCGACGCCGGCATGGTTGCCAAGATGGTCTGTTCGTTTCCCCGCTCCTCGGATCCCCGTGCCTTCACCGAAAAATATCTGGCCGGCGAGATTGCGCTCGAACTGGTGCCGCAGGGAACCTTGGCCGAACGCATCCGCGCCGGCGGCGCCGGCATACCGGCATTCTACACGCCGGCGAGTTTCGGCACCGACCTGGCAGAAGGCAAGCCAACCGCCGAGTTCGACGGTCGTATGTATGTTCAGGAGCGCTGGCTCAAAGCCGACGCCGCACTGCTCAAGGCAGAGCTTGCCGACACGATGGGCAACCTGACCTATCGCAAGGCGGCGCGGAACTTCTCGCCGCTGATGGCCGCCGCGGCAAAACTCACCATCGTGCAGGCAACCAGCATCGTTGCCGCCGGAGAGATCGACCCCGAGCACGTAGTCACCCCTGGCATCTTCGTGACCCGCATCGTCTGCGTTCCCGCACCGCAACAGGAAGAGGCGCTGCTCCGCGCCGGAGCGGCCTACGCATGAGGACCAAGCTTTCCAACGCACAGATCGCCTGGCGCGCCGCCCAGGACATCGAGGACGGCGCATACGTCAATCTCGGCATCGGCTTTCCCGAAATGGTGGCCAAGTTTCAGCCTCGGGGGCGGCAGGCCATCTTCCACACCGAGAACGGCATTCTGAATTTTGGCGAGAATCCGCCCGCAGGGGAGGAGGATTGGGACCTCATCAATGCCGGAAAGAGGGCCGTAACGCTGCGCCCCGGTGCCGCCTTTTTCCACCATGCCGACAGCTTTGGCATGGTTCGCGGCGGCCATCTCGACATTGCGATCCTGGGCACCTACGAGGTGGCCGAAACGGGTGATCTCGCCAACTGGTCGACGGGCCCCAAAGGCGTGCCGGCGGTAGGCGGTGCGATGGATCTGGTTCACGGCGCCAGGCGGGTGGCAGTGATCACCGACCACGTCACGAAGGACGGCAGGCCCAAGCTTATGAAGCGCTGCAGCCTGCCGCTGACCGGCATCGCCTGCGTCACGCGCGTCTATACCAGTCTCGCCGTCATCGACATCGAGAATGCACGTTTCGTGCTGCGCGAGAAGCTGCCCGGCATGAGCGTCGATGAAGTGCAGGCGGTGACCGGCGCCGAGCTGGTCATTCCATCGAGGATTGGCGACCTCGTCGCACCGGAGCTGCAATAGGGATACGCCCCACGAGACGAAAAGAGAGGCTGCCGGGGCAGCCTCCCGTCATTGTGCCTGGACGATGAGCTCAGTAGTCCGGGTTCGTGCGGAAGCTGGGGTCGTTGATGTCGTAGACGAATGCACCGGCCTCGCGCTTGGCAAGGTAGTCGTCATGAATGAACGGCACCAGCTTGGAGCGGTCGAGATTGTCCTTGGTGAACGGGACCACTGAGACGAACACGGCCTTCTTGTAGGGCTCGTTGGCGAAATACGCCTTCATCTGCTGCAGGGCGATGTCGGCCTCCAGCGTCGGCGTCTCGTTCACGTCCATGGTCGTGATGCCCTTCTCGACCCAGTCCCACGACTTCTCCTTGCCGTTGGACGAGCCGAGCCAGTAGTCGCCGGGGTTGAGGCCGGCTTCTTCCATGGCCTGGATGGCGCCGGCCATCATCTCGTCATTCTGCACATAGGCGCCGTCGAACCCGTCGGGGCCGAGGCTGGTGATGGCGTCCTGCATCACCTTCTTGGCCGGATCGGCGAACCAGCCGCCCGAGCCCCAGAAGACGACCTCAAGGTCGGCCCCGCCGGCGCCCTTCACGCCGACGCTGTCGGCGAGGTTGCCGATGTCCTTGCCGGCATCCTGATACGCCTTGAGGAAGCCGCCGGTCTGGCCGGCCGCGGTGCCCTGGCCGAGCTTGCCCTCGATCATGATGAGCTTCTTGACGCCATGCTCCATCGCCGACTGGCCGGCGAGCTCGCCCACATAGACCCAGTCATAGCCGGCGAAGCCGGCGAGGCCCGGCTCGTTCGGCGGATTGTGGGTGAGGTGGAACTCGGGAATGCCCGCCTCGGACGCCAGCTTCAGCGTGCGCGAGGTGGTTTCGGGCGAGTTCTGGACGACGAGGACCGCATCCACGCCCTGCGTGATGAAGTTCTCCACCGCCGCGATCTGCTCGGGGGCCGTGCCCTGGCCGACGATGTCGATGACGGTCCAGCCTTCGCGTTCGGCCAGCGTCTTGAAGACCTCGTAGCCCGCCTTGTAGAAGTCGTCCGAGGCGTCCATGTAATAGCCGATGACCTTGCCGTCGGCCTGCGCGGTGGTGGTGAATGCCATCGCTCCGAAGGCCAGGGCCGAGATCAGTTTCAAAGCCGTGCTTTGCATAGTTCTACTCCCTTTATTTTCATAGTTGGTGGTATCCTGCCGTTAGGCGCGTACGGATGTGTCTGAGCCGTCCTGCCCTCCCTCCTGTGATGCCGCCGGCGGCACGGCGCGCCCCCGGCGCCTCTCGCCCACCAGCGCGCGGTACTCCGAAATGCGTGACGAGATGTCTCCCGCCGAAACGGCGAGGATGACGACGAGGCCCTTGGTGAGGAACTGCACCTCCGAAGGCAGCCGCAGCATGTTCATGGCGTTGGCGATGGAGCCGAGGAAGAGCACGCCGATCACCGTGCCGACGATATTGCCGCGCCCGCCCGACAGCGCCGTGCCGCCAATGACCACCATGGCGATGGTGTCGATCTCGAGCCCCGTGCCCAGGGTGATGATGCCGGTATTGATGCGGGCGAGCAGCATGGTCGCCCCGATGCCGACGAGCAGCCCCTGGATCACATAGACCGACAGCGTCATGGTCTTGACGTCGATGCCGGCGAGGAAGGCGGCGCGCGGATTGCTGCCCACCGCGTAGAGGCGGCGGCCATATTTGGTATAATTGAGCACCAGCCCGCCCAGCAGCGCGACAACGAAGAACATCAGCACGTAGGGTGGCAGCCGCAGGACGAGCCCGGTGACCGGATCGCGCATGCCGCCCAGCAAATTGGTGGTGAGGAAGTCGAGCTCCCCCTGCATCACGACCTCGCGCGAATTGGAGAGCAGCAGCGCGATGCCCTGGAAGGCGATCATGCCGCCCAGCGTGATGATGAAGGGCTCGACCCGCGTGCGCGAGATGATGAAGCCCATCAGCGTTTCGAGGACCACCGCCGCGCCGATGCCGACGGCGATGGACGGCACGACGCCCAGCCCCCAGCGCGACACGCCGAGCGAGACGACGATGGACACCAGCGAGGCGAGCATGCCCACCGACAGGTCGATCCCCCGCGCGATCATGACCATGGTCATCGACACCGCCACGATCCCCGGTACGGAAACCTGCTGCAGGATGTTGAGGATGTTTACCGGGCTGATGAAGGTCGGGTATTCGCGAAAGCCGGTGGAGATCAGCTGCGTCAAGACGATGATCAGCACGAAGGCCACGAAGATCGTCAGGACCGTGAGGTTCTCATGACGCTTGAAGATCGACTCCCGAGCCTGCGCCTGGGGCTTAGCGGAGGTGCTCACGCTTTTCGGTCTCCTATCGAAAGGGTGAGGATGGTCTCCTCGGCGATCTGCTCACCAACCAGCTCGCCGGCGATCGTGCCCTGTTCGAACACCAGCACGCGATCGCTCATGGAAATCACTTCGGGCATGTCCGAGGAGACCATGATGATGGCATTGCCGGCCTTCAGCAGGTCGACCATGATCTTGTAGATTTCCTGCTTGGAGCCGACATCGACGCCGTGCGACGGCTCGTCGAAGATGTAGATCTCGCCGCCGGTGTTGAACCACTTGCCCAGCACGACCTTCTGCTGGTTGCCGCCCGACAGATTGACGACGCGGGTGCGCGCGCTGGGCGCCTTGATGCCGAGCAGCTTGATGTAGTGCGCGCCGATCCTGAGGTCGTCGGCCGGACGCGCGACGAGGCCGCGCGTATTGACCATATTGGCCACGGCAACGTTCTCGCCGATGGATTTTTCGAGGAACAGGCCCGTGCCCTGGCGATCCTCGGTGATGAAGCACATCTTGTTGCGGATGGCATCGCGCGGGCTTGCGTGGCGCGCCGGCTTGCCGTGGATTTCGATCTCGCCGGAGATGAGCGGAGCGCTACCGAACAGCACCTCCATCAGCTCGGAGCGGCCCGAGCCGACCATGCCGGCGACGCCCAGGATCTCGCCGCGGCGCAACTCGAACGAAATGTCGTGCACGCCGTTGCCGGTGACGTGGCGCGCGGCGAAGACGACCTCGCCGGGGGTCACCGGCTCGCGCCGGTAGAAGCTGGCCGGATCGCGGCCGACCATGTCCTTGATGAGCGTCGAGCGCGCGAGGCCGGCGATGGGATAGGCGCTCACCTTGCGCCCGTCCCGCAAAACGATGGCGCGATCGCCGATATCGAAGACCTCGTCGAGATGGTGCGAGATGAAGATGATGCCGATGCCGTCGGCGCGCAGCGTGCGGACGATGTCCAGCACATTGCCGATCTCGCGCGAGGAGAAGGACGCGGTGGGCTCGTCGAGGATGATGACGTTGCTCTTGAACACCAGCGCCTTGGCGATCTCGACGATCTTCTGCTGGCCGCTGGTGAGATCGCGCATGCGCTGCTCGGGGCGCAGGTCGCTCTTGAGATAGCGCAGCACGCGCTCGGTCTCGGCGCGCATCTGCTGGCGCTGCTGCAGGCCCCAGCGGGTGATCTCGAAGCCGGCGAAGATGTTCTCGACGATGTCGAGATCGTCGAAGACGATATGCTCCTGGTAGATGGTGTGGATTCCCATCCGCAAGGCGCTGTGCGGGCTCAGCGTCACCTCGCGGCCGTCGAAGAAGATGCGGCCGCCCTCGTCGGGCGGCTGCGCGCCGGAGAGAATCTTGATGAGCGTGGATTTGCCTGCGCCGTTCTCGCCGCACAGGCACAGCACCTCGCCCCGATTGAGCACGAGCGAGATGTTGTCCAGAGCCCGCACGCCTGGAAAAGTCTTGGAGACGTTCTCTAGCCTCAGGATCTCGTCCATGCTCCCCCCGCCGGCCGATGCCGGCCCTCAGCGCCTGGTGAAGTCCGGCACCGCGACGATCTCCCCCCCGCGCAGCGCCGACTGGTGGGCGCAGATGCCCACCGCCGTCCAGTTGGCCGCCTGCTCGACATTCGGGAACGGATCGCGATCCTCGCGCAGCGCAGTGATGAACTCGTTGACCATATGCGGATGCGAGCCGCCGTGGCCGCCGCCCTGGATGAAGGATAGGTGCTCCTCGTCGACGATGCCGCGCGTGAACTTGCGGATCGGCTCGGGCAGCAGATGGGCGAAATCGGGCACCTCGACGCGCTCGGCGATCTCGGGCTCCGGCCGCTTGGCGGTGTGCAGCACCGGCTGCTCGCCGGTGATCAGTTCCCACTCGAACGACTTCTTCGAGCCGTAGACGTCGATGCTTTCGCGATATTGCCGCGCCGTGTCCCACAGCGAGCGCCACACATGCGCAGCGACATCGGAATCCTTGATCTTGATGTGGCAGGTCTCGACGGCGAAGCGCGCACCGGTGCGGCGCGCCACCTCATCGTTGACCGCGCCCGAACCGAAGCAGCTCACATACTCGGCCATGCCGCCGACCAGCGCCATCAGCGGGCTGACGACGTGGGTGGCATAGTGCATGGGCACCATGTCCTTCCAGTAGTCGGGCCAACCCTCCATGTCCTGCGGATGCGAGGCCTGCAGGTACTGGATGCGGCCGAGCTCGCCCTTGTCGTAGAGCTGCTTGATGAACAGGTACTCGCGGCTGTAGACTACCGTTTCAGCCATCATGTATTTGAGGCCGCTCTCGCGCACGAGACCGACGATCTCATGCGCCTCCTCGAGCGTCGTGGCCATCGGCACGGTGCACATCACATGCTTGCCGGCCTTCAGCGCCGCGATGGTCTGCGGCGCGTGATCGGGGATGGGGCTGTTGATGTGGACGAAATCCACGTCGGGATCGGTGAGCACCTCGCGAAAATCGGTGTAGCGGGTGTCGATGCCGAAGCGGTTGCCGACCTCGTCCAGCCGACCGCGCGAGCGCTGGCAGATGGCCGTGACTTCGGCATGCGGATGCGCCTGGTAGATCGGAATGAACTCCGAGCCGAATCCGAGCCCGATAAGGCCCACACGCAGTTTCGACATGCTTCCTCCCCCGCGTCTGCAGGAGGAGCGTAGGGGCTAGGCGCGCCGCGTGGCCATGAGCATTCGCGCGAGAATTTTGAGATATTTGCCATGCGCATGCCGCCCGCGCCGGGGCCTGCAGCCAGCCGTCATTGCGGCACGTCCGGCAGGGAATGGCCGCGCACCACATCGCGATATTCGCGCGGCGTATAACCGGTCTCGCGCTTGAAGAACACGCTCAGATATTCGGGATGCTCGATGCCGAGCGCGTCGCTGATCTCGGAGAGCGACATGTCGGTTTCGAGCAGCAGCTCGCGCACCGCATTGGTGCGCACGCGCAGGATCTCCTGATGCGGCGTGCGGTTGAGCGCCTTGCGGAAGCGCTCCTCGAGCACGCGGCGCGAGAGCGGCACCGTGGCCAGCACATCCTCGACGCGGATGTTCTTGTGCGCGTTGTGGCGGATGAAGGCCACGGCCTCGGCGATATAGGGATCGCCGACGGTCAGCACGTCGGTGGAGGTGCGCTTGCGCACGCCGAGCGGCGCGATCGAATGCTTGCGCCCCGCGAGCTTCTGGCCACCCATCATGCGGTCGAGAATCTCGGCGGCATAGACGCCCGTGCGCAGCGCGTTGGGGATGACGCTCGACATGCTGGGCGTTGTGATTTCGCACAGCAGCTCGTCATTGTCGACGCCGACAATGGCGATGTCCTCGGGCACCATGATCCCGTAATAGCGGCAGATCTCGAGCAGTTGCTGGCCGCACGCATCGTAGCAGGCGAAGATACCGACCGGCTTGGGGAGGCTGTCGAGCCAGGCGTGAATGGCCTCGCGCTGCGTCCACCAGCGCACGCGCGGCTCGGTGCGGGCCGGCAGGTTGAAGACGCGCGAGCGCGTCGGGTCGGGGTGCTTGACGAGGCGCTCGAAGGCGTGCTGGCGCCAGATCGACCAATTGTAGAACGGGTCGCCGAAGAAGGCGAAATTGCGCAGGCCGCAATCGCGCAGATGCTCGAGTGCCAGCCGGGCGATGAACTCGTCATCGGTCTCGACCCAGGGAATGCCTTCGACGAGGCGCGCGGCGCTCACATCGACAGTGGGCACGTCGAGCGCCGTGATGATGCGCGCCATGCGGTCGGTCTCGATGCGCGCGATGACGCCGTCGAACTTCCAGTTGCCGGCGAAGGACTCATCGATCTCGTGCCGCCCATGCTCGGTGAGATGCAGCGTCCAGCCGCGTGGACGGGCATATTCGTGGATGCCGCGCAGGATGCCGCGAGCGTAGCTGTTCGACGTTTCCACGATGACCGCAACGTTGCACTCGGCCGACATCCCCGCTCCCCACAAGCCCCGCCGGCGCGCCGCGCCGGCAGTATCGTGCCACGATACACAGACTGCGCACTGAGATCAGCAGGAACGCAACGCGACACGGGGGCGCGGCAAAAAGAGACCGTGGAGGGAGGGGCTCCACGGCCTCTTGGGACAGCGTCCGCGGGCGCCTCAGCCGCGGACCTGCTCCCAGCGCAGGGACCGCGCCGACGCCAATACGGCATCGGTGACGTAGTCGGTGGCGAGCGCGTCACGGAAGGTCGGCGCTGCCGCCGGCCCGCCGTCGAGGGCCTGAATGAAATCGGCCGCCTGGTGGATGAAGGTATGCTCGTAGCCGATCTGCAGCCCCGGCACCCACCAATGCTTCATATAGGGCTGGTCAGCGTCGGTGATGTGAATCGAGCGCCAGCCACGCAGCCGACCATCATCGCCGTGGTCGAAATATTGCAGGCGATGCAGGTCGTGCAGGTCCCACGCCAGCGAGCCCTTCTCGCCATTGATCTCGAGCGTGTAGAGCGCCTTATGGCCGCGGGCGTAGCGCGTGGCCTCAAAGGTGGCCAGCGAGCCGTTGCCGAAGCGCGCGAGGAAGGCGCTGGCGTCGTCGATCTTCACCTGCTCGGGCTCGCCGGTCACGGCGCTCTTGCGCTGCTTGATGAAAGTCTCGGTGACGGCGGTCACCGAGTCGATCGGACCGTTGAGCCACAGGGCCGTGTCGATGCAGTGGGCGAGCAGGTCCCCCGTCACGCCACTGCCCGCGACATCGGCGTCGAGGCGCCACGCGGCCGCGCCGCCGACCGGCACGTCGGCCGAGATCGTCCAGTCCTGGAGAAACTTGGCGCGGTAATGGAAGATGCGGCCCAGCCGCCCCTCGTCGACGAGCAGCTTGGCCAGCGTCACCGCCGGCACGCGGCGATAATTGTACCACACCATATTGGCAACGCCCGCCGCCTCGACCGCCGCGACCATCTTTTCGGCTTCGGCGGCGGTACGGCCGAGCGGCTTCTCGCACATCACCATCTTGCCCGCCTCGGCGGCGGCGATGGCGATCTCGGTGTGCGTGTCGTTAGGGCTGGCGATGTCGATGAGATCGATATCGTCGCGCTCGACGAGCCGCCGCCAGTCGCCCTCGGAGCTGGCATAGCCCCAGTTTTCGGCAAAGCGCGCGGCACTCTCGGCATGGCGCGTGGCGATGGCCTGCAAGACCGGCTCACGGTCGAGCGCGAAGAACTTGCCGGCCTGGCGGAAGGCGTTGGTATGGGTGCGGCCCATGAAGCCCGCGCCGACAAGCCCGATACGAAGGGGTTTCCTGCTCATTGATCCTGCGCTTTCTGCCTATTCGATCCAGCCATGTGCGTCGCGTACCTTGATCATCATTGCCAGAACATCGTTCCACGTCTGCTGCGTGGTCATCACCGCGTTGGGGAACATGCAGCCGTCCCAGCATATGTGACGCATCTTCCTCGTCAACTCGCCATTGCCGTCGCGCAGCCAGTAGCCGGCGTGCCTGGTCACATCGAGCTTGCCGTTGGGATCGGTGACCTGCACGTGACGGCCGGTCTTTTCGTGATCGCCCGAGCCGAAGACGGTGCCATCGTTCTGGGCGACGTGGAAATCATAGGTCCACGGGCGCAGCGCATCGGCAACCTTCTTGTAGGCCGCATCGAGCACCGAGCGATCCTGCCAGTCGTAGTCGGCAGGGATCAGCCGGTCGCGCTCGGCATTGTAGCCCATGACGAACAGCATCGAATGGGCCATGTCGGCCTGGTAGCCGACAACGCCCGGCATGCCGATGGCTTCGAGCAGATTGAGATTCTCGCGCCACGAATGCATGCCGCCCCAGCAGATCTCGCCTTCGGCGACGATGAATTCGCCGTGGTCCTGCGCCGCCTTGCCGGCTTCGCGGAAGGTCTCGGCGATCAGCTTGGTGTTGCCTGCCGGATCGGCGTCCCACGCCGCCACGCTGGTCGAGGAATCGACGCGGATGCCGCCGGTGGGGCGGATGCCCAGCTCGCGCATCTGCTGGCCGATGGCGGCCGCCTTGCGCACCTGGCTGACGAAGCGCCGCCGCTCCTCGGCGTCGCCCATGGCCGAGCCGCCGCCAGCATTGGCCCAGATCGGCGCGACGAACGAGCCGACCTCGAGTCCGAAACCCGCGATGTGATCGACGACGCGCTTGATGTCGTCCCGGCTGCTGTCGATCGGGATATGCGGCTCGGCGAGCCACAGATCGACGCCGTCGAACTTCACGCCGCCGACGTCAGCCTTCGACGTCAGCTCGAGCAGCGTGTCGAGCGCGATGATCGGTTCGGAGTCCGGCGCCCCCTTGCCGACCACGCCAGGCCAGGTCGCATTGTGCAGCTTCGGGAAATTGTTGGCTCGCTCCGACATTGCGGTCCTTCCTCCTCGTAAGGTTCGTCACCCCAGCAACGACCGCAGGAAGCGGCCGCCCTCTTCCGCCAGCGCGTCCTGCGAGGCCGCGAGCGGGCGCCAGATGGCCGCCGCCTTGGCGATCTCGACGGCACCCGGGGTGAAGGATTCGATCACCACCGGGCCGCCATAGCCGATGTCGCGCAGCGCCTCGCGGATGCCGGGCCAGTCGATATGGCCGGTACCCGGCACGCCACGATCGTTCTCACAGGCATGGAAATGCCCGAGCAGCCTGCCGGCACGGCGGATGGCGCCGGGCAGGCTCTTTTCCTCGATATTGCCGTGGAAGGTATCGAGATGAACCTTGTAGGCGGCATCGCCCACCTCCTCGATCAGCGCCACCGCCTGCTCGACGAGGTTGATCATGTCGGTCTCGAAGCGGTTGAGCGGCTCGACGCCGATGGTCACGCCCGCATCGCGCGCCGAGACGCCGAAGTCGCGCAGGGTCGCAACGCACCAGTCGCGCTCCTGCCGCTTCTGGTCGGCCGACACCAGCCGCGTCTTGCCGACGGCCGAATAGACCGGCCCCGAGAGCAGCGTGCTGCCCGCCGCCTCGGCAAAGCGCAGCGCCGCTTCGAGATAGGCGCGGCCGGAAGCGCGTATGGCCGCATCGTCGCTGGAGATGTCGCGGCTCGGCCCGAAGGCGCCGCATACGGTGATGCCGAGACCATTGTCATCGGCCACCCGCCGCAGCAGCGCTGCATCGATCAGCGCTGGATCATCCAGCGCCACCTCGACGATATCGAAGCCCATGCGCCTGATCTTCGGGAGGAGGTCGAAATCCTTCGTGGTGAAGGGCGACACCCACACCCAGGTATTGACGCCGATCCGCATCGCCCGCCTCCCCGCCGGCCACAGGTCTGCCGGCTATGGTTCAACGGGAGCGGCGCGGGCGTAAATGAACATTCACGCGAAAAACCTGAGATTTCTCACCGCAGCGCGAAATGCTCGCCGACGGCGATCGATGCGGTCGAACACCGCGTGCGCGTCGTCGATGAGGAAGGTGCCCCAGCCGACCGCTTGTGACTGATCAGGCCCTGCCGCTTGATGATGGCGAAGGCGCCGCCGCGCTAGCGTGGCCCGGCCAGCCGGTAGAAGCGGCTGGCGGTGCCGCCCATGATGGCGCGGCGCGCCGCCTCGGGCAGGCCCGACAGCAGCTCTTCGCAGGTGGCGACCACCCGCTCATAGGGCGCCGCCAGCAGCGAGACCGGCCAGTCGGAGCCGAACATCACCCGCTCGGGGCCGAACAATGCGATGACGTGGTCGGCATAGGGCGCGAGGTCGGCAACCGACCAGTCCTGCCAGTCGGCCTCCGTGACCATGCCGGAAAGCTTGCAGTGGACGTTGGGAAACGCCGCCAGGCGCGTCAGCAACTCGAGCCAGGGCTGCATCTCGCCGCTGGCGATGCGCGGCTTGGCGATGTGATCGACGACCAGCCGCATGTCCGCCGGCAGCGCCTCGACGCAGGCGATGGCGGCAGGCAGCTCGCGCTCCCGCACCAGCAGGTCATAGGCGAGGCCCGCCTCATGGCAGGTGCGGATGCCGGCAATGATCTCCGGCCGCGCCAGCCAGGCGGGATCGGCTTCGTCATGCGCCTGATGGCGGATGCCGACGAGAAAGGCGCCGCCTGGGCTGGCCTTGAGCGCCGACAGCGTCGCCGCCAGTGTCGGCGAAGCCAGATCGACCCAGCCCACGACGCCGCGCACGAAGTCGGTCGCGGCGGCCTGCGCCAGCATCTCGGCGGTCTCGCCGGGGTCAGGCACCGCCTGCACGACGATGGTACCGTCAACGCCGGCGGCAGCGAGGAGCGGGCGCATGTCCTCAGGCCCGAGCCGCCGCCGGATCGGCGCCGTCGCATCGCCGTCCATCCAGTAATATGGGCGCTTGCCGGGGTCCCAGAAGTGCTGGTGAGCATCTATGCGCATAGTATCCATCCTGCTGAAGGGGATGCCCTCGCGGGCGACGGCGGGGTGCCGGCGCTCAGGCCGGCACTGGCGCATCCATCGCGAGCAGGCCCTCCTGCTTGAGGTCGGCCCATAGCGCCGCGGGAATGTCGAGCCCGAGGCCGGCATGGTTCTCCGCCCACTCGGCGCGCGTGCGCACACCGGTGAGGATGGCCGCCACCGCCGGATGCGCCAGCGGAAACTGCAGGGCCGCCGCCTTGAGCGGCACGCCGTGCCGCTCGCACACCGCCTTGATGCTGAGGGCGCGCGCCAGCAGCGCCTCGGAAGCCGGGGTGTAGTCGTAGGTCGCGCCGCGCTGCGGGTTGGCGAGCAGCCCGCTGTTGAACACGCCGCCGACGATGACCGACACGCCCTGCGCCAGGCATTTGGGCAGGAACTCCGGCAGGCTCGACTGGTCGAGCAGCGAATAGCGCCCGGCGAGCAGGAAGCAGTCGAAACGGCCATGATCCATGAAGCGCCCGAGCATCTGCCACTGGTTCATGCCCGCCGACACGGCCCTGATGGTGCCGTCGCTGCGCAGGCGGTCGAGCGCCTTGTAGGCGCCGGTGACGGCCGCCTCGAAATGATCGTCCGGATCGTGGATATGCAGGATGTCGATACGATCGACGTTCCAGCGCCGCAGGCTGTCCTCGAGCGAGCGCATGACGCCGTCATAGGAATAGTCGAGCACGGTGTGCATCGCTTCATTGGCGAGATAGAACGACTTGCCGCCGTCGAACACCTCGGTGCCCGAGCGTTGGCCCGGCCGGATCAGCCGGCCGACCTTGGTGGACAGCACGAAATCGTCGCGGCGCCAATTCGCCAGCGCCCGGCCCGCGCGCTCCTCGGCCAGACCGTAGCCGTAGAAAGGCGCGGCGTCGATGAAGCGCACGCCGGCTTCGAAGGCCGCCGCGATGGCGTCCTGTGCGTCGGCCTCCGCCACCTCGGCATGGAGGTTGCCGATGGGCGCGCAGCCGAAGCCCACGCGGGTGACGCTGAGGCCCGTGCGGCCCAGTTCCACGCGCTGCGCGACGTCAAACATGTTTGCCTCCCCTGTTCTCCGGCGCCGTGGCCGGCGGCACGCGCCTGTCGTTGTCGGCCTGGATGATCTGCATGAGCGCCCCGCTCATGGCGTCGTAGTCGCGCGAATTGGCGATGTCGCCCACGACGCGGTAGCGGTTCATCACATAGATGCGGTCGGCAAGCTGGATCATCTCGGCCAGCTCGCTGGTGATGAGCACCACCGCCGTCCCCTCGTCCGCGAGCTTCCACACCAGCCGGTGCAGATAGCCCTTGGTGCGCACATCGACGCCGACGGTCGGCTCGTCGATGATGAGGATGCGGGTATCGGCGGCAAGCCATTTGGCCACGCTGACCTTCTGCTGGTTGCCGCCCGACAGGTTGCCCACCGCCTGGTCGAGGCTTGGGGTGCGCACGTCGAGCCGCTCGATGAGCGGGCGGATATAGGCCTTTTCGATAGCACCCCAGATAAGCCCGCCCGCCCGCCGCAGCCGGTGCCAGACCGTGATCGCCGTATTGCGGGTCACCGAATGCGCGAGGATGAGCCCCTCGCCCTTGCGGTCCTCCGAAACATAGCCCAGCCGCCAGCGGCGCAGCGCCTCGAGCGGGTTGCGGATGCGCGCCGGCTTGCCGTCGACGCGTACGCTGCCGGCCGTCACCGGATAGGCGCCGAGCAGCGCCTTGGCGAGCTCGGTGCGCCCGGCTCCGACGAGGCCGTAGAGCCCGACGACCTCGCCGGCATGCACCTTGAGGTCGATGCCCTCATGACCCGCCGCCGTCGCCACGCCACTGAGCTCGAGCCGGCATTGGCCGGGCGTCGCCGTCCGTTCCCCAAGCTCGGTGACGGCGGCCTCGCGGCCGACCATGAGGGTGACGATATCGTCCTTGCTCATGCCGACGAGCGGGCGCGCATCGGCGGTGTTCTGTCCGTCGCGAAGGACCGTGATCCTGTCGCACAGGCTGATGACCTCTTCGAGCTTGTGGCTGACGAAGAGGATGGCGGTGCCCTGGTCGCGCAGCCGCCGCAGAATGCCGATCAGGCGCTCCACCTCGTGTTCGGTGATCGAGGCGGTGGGCTCGTCGAGCAGCAGCACCTTGCTCTGCAGCGACAGGGCGCGCCCGATCTCGACCAGCTGCATCTGCGCCACCGACAGGTAGCGCACCGGCGTCGCCGGATCGACGGCGAGCTCCAGCACATCGAGCCAGCGCCGCGCGTCGTCCTGCATCTGCCGATGCTGCACGACGCCGGAGCGCGTCGGCAGCCGGTCGAGGAACATGTTCTCGGCCACCGAGTAGCGCGGGATGAGGTTGCGCTCCTGGTGCACCACGGCAATGCCGGCGGCCAGCGACTCGCGCGGCCTGGCAAAGCGCATGGGCGCGCCGCCCAGTACGATCTCGCCCTCGTCGGGAGCGATGACGCCGGTGAGAATCTTGATGAGCGAGCTCTTGCCGGCGCCGTTCTCGCCGACCAGCGCGTGGATCTCGCCGGCTTCGAGGCTGAGGTTGACCCGATCCAGCGCCCGCACGCCCGGATAGCTCTTGGAGACGCCGTTGACCGCAAGCAGCGCGCTCATGGCGACACCACGCGGCGCGTGGTGACACGCATCGCCACCCGGCGCGCGCGCCACTGGTTGAACATCACCGCGAGCAGGATGAGCGCCCCCAGGAAGAACTGCACGTAGAACGGGTTGGTGCGCGCCAGCAGCAGCCCGTTCTCGAGGAGGATCACCAGCACCACGGCGATCATGGTGCCGATCACCGAGACGTAACCGCCGGCCAGCGCCGCGCCGCCGATGACCGGCGCGGCGAACGAGGCGAGCAGCCAATCGGCACCGATCGTGGGTTCGGCGGTGCCGAGGCGCGCCACCGCCACGACGCCGGCAAGACCGGCGAGGCCGCCCGACAGCACATGCGTGAAGATGGTGGTGCGCGAAATGGAGATGCCGGCCAGCTCGGCCGCTGCCGGATTGCCGCCCATCGCCAGCATGTGCCGCCCCGCCCGCGTGAAATTGAGGATGAAGCCGACGCCGAGCGCGGCGAGCACGGGAATGAACAGGATCATCGGCACCGGGCCGAGATAGCTGTCATAGGCCGATTTCAACGCCTGTGGCATGTTGTAGAACGGGATGCTCTTGGTGATGCCGTAGTTGAGCCCGGTGAACACCGACAGCATGGCGAGCGTGATGATGAAGCCGTTGATCCGGGTCCAGGCGATGAGCCAGCCATTGATGGCGCCGCAGGCGAGGCCGACGCCCACCGCCGCGAGCACGGCGAGCGGAATGGGCACGCCGTAGAGCTCGAGCATGGCGCCGAACAGGATGGCGACCAGCCCGCCGATGGCACCCACGGCGAGATTCATCTGGCCGATGGCGATGGTCACCATCTGCGACAGGGCCACGAGGCTCGTCACCGACAGGATGCGCAGCATCACGAAGAGATTGTAGGTGCTGAAGAAGCTGCTCGAAATCAGCGCCAGGACGATGATGGCGGCGACGGCCATCGCCAGCAGCGGCAGCCATTCGATGCGCAGCAGGCGCGCGAGAAGCGGAGAAGAGGTCATCGGCCTGGCGTCCCCCGCTTTTGCGTTTGTACCACGCGCCATCGATCGATGCCCACCGCCGCAAGGAGCGCGAGCCCGAGGAAGAACTGGATCCAGAAGCCGGAGACGTTGAGCAGCACCAGCGTGTTCTGCAGCACCGACAGTAGAATGGCGCCGAGCGCCGCGCCGATCACCGAAACGAAGCCGCCGGCCAGCAGCGTGCCGCCGAGCAGCGGCGCGAGGAATGACGGCAGCAGCCATTCTTCCCCGATCGAGGGCAGCGCGGAGGCAAGGCGCGCCGTCACCATGACGCCGGCGATCGCGGCAATCGCGCCGGACAGGGCGTGGGTGACGATGATGACGCGGTTGACCGGAATGCCAGAGAGGCTGGCCGCCGTGCGGTTCGCCCCGGTGGCCAGGATCTGCCGGCCGAGCTCCGAGAAATTGAAGATGACGACGAGCCCCGCCGCCACCACGCCTGCGATCACCAGGAAGCTCGAATAGGGACCGACGCGGCCCTTGCCCAGCGCTGAAAAGTCCGCCGGCAGGTCGCGGAACGCCTCCGCCCGCGTCAGGATGAACATCAGGCCGAAATAGAGACTCGCGGTGGCGAGCGTGATGATGAAGCTGTCGAGGCCGGTGCGCACCACGAGAACCCCGTTCAGCGCGCCGAGCAACGCCCCCGCGAGAATGGCGCCGGCGATGGCCAGCGGAATGGGCAGACCGAGGGTCTGGAGGCAGAAACCAACCACCATCGCGGCGCAGGCGCCGATCGCGCCCAGCGCGAGGTTCATGTGGCCAAGCCCGAGCACGACCATCATGCCGAAGCCGATGATGATGTCGACGCCCAGATTGCGCGTCAGCGTGAACTGGTTGAAGGGCGACAGGAAGTTCGGAACGAAGAGGCTGGCGCCGCCGGTGATGAGCACGATGACGAGCAGCAGCCCGCCGGCATGGGCGACGCGCAGCAGCCGGTCACCCCAAGACGCAGCACCGGCCCGCGCACCGGCGCGCGGTTCAATAACATCGGACATCTATGGCCCCACTACCGACCGTCGCGACCCGGGTGCGAGGAACGGCGGGGCGCCGAAGCGCCCCGCTGCCTGCACTCAGTTGCAAGTGAGATACTTTTCGTCGAACGATGCAATGATGTCGTCGGCGATGCCCTTGAGCTCGTCGCGATAGGTGTCGATGTTGGCCTTGGTGATCACCAGCGTGCCGCTGTCGATGAACGTGGCGTTCTGCGGGTTCTCGTCGAAAGGCGCGTCGGCCCGCATGGTGCAGCCTTCCAGCATGCGCTTGAGCGCATAGGCGGCGATATAGGCCTGGCCATAGGGGTTCTGGGCCATCGTGCCCTGGATGACGCCCTTGTTGATGGCGTCGAGCACGATCGGATCGTCGTCGATGCCGATCATCTTGATGCGCCCGTCGCCGAGATTTTCGAGGGCGCGCGCCGCGATCACCGACGAGACGTAGCCGGTGGCGACGATGCCGTCGATATTGGCGGCATCGGCGGCCAGCACGCCGTTGATCTTGGCGTCGCCGGTCTCCTGGCTGTCGGTATCGGTCACGTGCTGGTAGAGCATCACGTCCGGCCCGGCCTCTTCGATCGCCTTGTCGATGGCCGCGATGCGCAGCTGCGTGTTGGGGTCGACCAGGCGGCTGCCGGCGTGCATGATGGCGCCCTTGCCGCCCATCGCCTCGATGAGCGCCTTGGTGCCGAGATAGGCGGACCGGTAGACGTCGGTGGCCAGGCAGAACTTTGCCGGGCTCGGGCTCTGCGTGCAGCCGCCGATGGCGACCGACGGCGCGCCGAAAGCCTCGAGCTCGGCCATGGTCTCATTGGTACCCGTCGCATCGCCGGGGAAAATGCCGAAGGCGTTGTAGCCCTGCGAGGCGAGGCTCTCGATCAGCTTGTTCTGCAGATCGAGCTGCCAGTCCTGCGGCACGGCATATTGCGACTCGGTGAGGCCGAACGCCACCTTGGCGTCGGCCGCCGCCTGCTCCCAGGGTGCGAAGAACGGGTGTGGTCCGCCCGGCACCAGGGCCAGCTTCACGTCGGCGGCGGCGGAGATGCCGGCGCTGCACGCCAGGCTCGCCAGGGCGAGGCCGGCGATGGTCCATGTCTTCAACATCATGATCCTCCCAGAAATTCCATGTCGGTTTCGCTGCGCATCCTCGAACGCAACGCCCGCACATTACGGAGGGCCGATTTCCATGTAAAGCAAATAATGAAAGTCGTTGTTACATAGTGATCATCGCTCAGCTTTCTTCGAGAACCTCCTGATGCAGCGCCTGCGACAGTTCTCCGGTGGCCTTGAGCAGCACCTGCGCCAGCTCGTGCAGGCGCTCCGGCCCGAAGCGCGTGCGCGGCCCCGCGAAGTTGATGCCGCCGAGCAGCTTGCCGTTGGCGCCGAACACGGGTGCGGCAACGCAGCACATGTCGTCGGCGAATTCGAGCACGTCGAAGGCGTAGCCGCAGGCGCGGATCTTCTCGAGCTCGAGCCGCAGCGCGTTGGGGTCGGTGATGGTGCGCGCAGCCACCTTGGGCAGCGGCTTGGCCAGCACCTCCTGGATGAAGCGCTCGCCCTGCTGGGCGAGCAGCACCTTGCCGATGGATGTGCAATGCAGGTCGGACCGGTCGCCGACCTTGAAGTCCACCGAGAGCAGGTGCGAACCCTTGGAAAGCAGGCGAATTACGGCCTGATGGCCGTTGAGGACGGAAAAATTCGCGGCCTCCTGCGTCTCGCGCGACAGCTTGGCGAGCGTCTCGCGGATGATCTCGTCGGGCCCGGCGCTGGCCAGCAGCAGGCGGCCGATGGAGACGAGCTTGTAGCTCAGCCGGTACTTCTTCGTTTCGTCGGAGCGCACGAGATAGCCGGCATCCACCAGCGTGGTCAGCAGCCGATAGGCGGTGCTGCGGTCGAGCTCCGCCACCACCGCGATCTCCGACAGCGAAATACCGTTGATGTGCTCGCCGATCTCCTCGAGCACCCGCAGGGCCTTGAGAACCGTAGAGCTTCTTTTGACACGAGAACCCTTTACCATATGCCCTTCACGCGTTGGCGCCGAAAGCCAAGGGACATATCACATAGTGATGGCTATTACGACCACAATCGTCATAAAGTGACCACTAGCCGATGCGGCGCTCCAGATCGGCAAGCGCGGCGGCACCCAGATGCGGCGTCAGCTCGAGCCGGTAGCTGGCGCTTTCATTGCGCCCGAGCAGCTTGAACTCGCCGCGCTCATGCCAGTCCGCACGCGTCCCCGCATGGGTAGTCGAGGGCTCGAGCGCCACCACATAATTGCCCGACTGGAAGAACTGCCACTGGAACAGCGCCGGCATGGCGTGCCCGTCGAAGGCGATTTCGAGCGCGAGGCCCTGCGCGCCCGCGGGATGGACGAAGTCGTCATTGATCATGGCGGCCCGCGCCATGCCGTCGGCATCGAGCGTCACGGTGTGGTCGAAGACCTGCTGGGTCGCCGGCGCGCGCGGCCCCGCCTGCACCAGCGGCCCCTGCTCGTCGGCCTCGTTGTCGCGCAGCGACCATGTCATCCGCGCGATGCGGCTCGCCACGCGGCTCCCGGCATCGACGAGCGGCCAGCCCAGATTGATGTGCCACAGATAGGCGTGCGGCACGGTGTTGAAGGACAGGTTGCGTACCGTGTCGCGATAGACGATGCGGCTGCTGCCGGCCTCCACCTCGATGGTGCGTTCCAGAACGAAATTCTCGCCGAACACAGCGGCCTGGTGTATCTCGCCGGTGGCATAGAGAACGGCCTGCTCGCCCGTCCAGCGCACCCCATAGCCGGTGAGATTGGCCGGCGTGTAGGCGATACGCGAATGCAGCGAATAGGAAATGCTGGGCCGCGGCGGGTGATGGAAATGCGCTGCGCTGTCGGTCTCCGGGGCATGGATATGATCGAGGCCGCACGAACTCATCAGTCCCGAGAACGAGCGTGCCCAGCTGAAGCCATCCTCCGCGTCGAACTCATGCAGGGCCGGGCTGCGGAAGCCGGCCGGCGATTCCCAGCCGATGGGCACGCCCATGTAGCTCATGCGCCCGAGATCCATCGCCCGGTCCACCTGCACCTCGAAGCTGAGGCCCGAGCCGGTGCGGAACAGCAGCACCCGGTTGCCGCGCTCGAGCCCGTTCTGCTGCACGACGAGCTCGACGGAAAAGACCTGCGAGAAGGCGCCGACATGTTTCGCAAGCGTCTCCCGGTCGATATCGCGCCCAAGAATAACCGGCATGCTTTCCTCCGCTCAGCCCGTCATCGCCGCTCCGGGATACCTCATCCGCCGGCCGAAAGCGACGTTCGGCCCCCGCCGCCAACGAGTTGAAGAGGAGCCACAGGTGATGCGCTCCAATGCGAACCACCCGTACACCAGGCGCGGCGGCTGCGGCATGCGTGCCGGCCGCGATGCCGCGCATGCCGATCTTCATGGCTGCTTTCCACCCCACGTGGTGGCAGCGCGATAGGGGGCGAGCGCTTGCGCGATGGCGGCGCCGCAGAGTGCTCGCGGCTCCGCCGCGACACGTCCGGCGGCGACTGCCGGATAGAGCCGGCCGAGATACTGGCTCACCAGCGTCTCCGGGATCGTCACCGCGGCGAGTCGGTCCAGCAGGCGGTCGACGGCGGCGACGGCGGCGGCCTGCGTCCAGTAGTAGCGGATGCGGTCGGAATAGCTGAAATGGCGTTGCAGATATTGCTGCTCCGGCGTGCCGGAATAGTGCCCCTGCCAGTGGCGCCGGTCGCGCGTCATCAGCACCTCCATCACGGCTGGCAGCACCAGCGCCTCGGCGCCCAGCAGCTCGCCGGCAATGGCATCGAGGCCGTAGAGCGCCTCGCGCAGGGCGAAAGTCAGACCCGGCCCGACCTTGAGGACAGCAAAGCCGTCTTCGACGAGGCCGGCAAGCGCGACGGATGGCTGGTAGTCGGTGGAATGCGCCTCGAAGACGAGCCCCGGCAGTTCGCCGAGCGAGCGGCTGAGCCCCGCCGCCGCCGCGCGGTCATAGACCACGACATTGGCGTTGCCGAACTCCACGCCGGGCTGCACGACCAGCGCCACGACGCGCGCGAACGCAGCCTCGACGCCGGCGGCGGCAAACGCGTCGCGATGCACGGCCAGCGTGCGCGCGGCCGCCACCGGCGCGGTGGCTGCGATCGCCTCGATCGCATGTGTCGCGCCTCCCGGCGGCGGCACCTCTGTGCCGATGACATAGACCGGCGGCTTCACGCCGGCAGCGGCAGCCTGCGCCTCGGCGACACGCGCGAGGCGGGCGGCACGCGCGGCGACGATGTCATCGGCCAGCGCAGCAGGCTCGCCCTGGCAGCCCATCGAGCAGTCGAGATGGATCTTGCGAAAGCCGGCAGCGACATAGGCCGCAACCATCGCCTCGGCCCTGGCCAGCGCCGCTTCGGCCGGCAGCACCTTCCATGGATTGGGCCCCAGATGGTCGCCGCCGAGGATGACGCGCGCCCGGCCGAGCCCGCTGCGCTCGGCGATGGCCATGACGAAGTCGCGGAAGTCGGCCGGCGTCATGCCGGTATAGCCGCCTTCCTGATTGACCTGGTTGCAGGTGGCCTCGATCAGCACCGCCGTACCGGCCTGCGCCGCCTCGCGGCATGCCACCTCGAGCACCAGCGGATGGGCCGAGCAGACCGAGGTGATACCGGCCTGCCACGGCTGCCGCAGCGGCCCGAGAAGCAGCGTCAGCAGGCGCTCGCGCCCGGCGGCGGCGACATCGCTCATGCCAGCGTCACCACTTTGGTGAGGTGCCGCGGCGCGCCGGTATCGAGCGCCCGCGCCTGCGCCACCCGCTCGCCGATGAGCTGCAATGCCGGCAGGTAGATGAGGCTCGCGAGCGCCCGGTCGACCGGCATGGCGATGCTCACGTCGCCCGGTCCGCCCAGCCCGACCACCAGCGCTCCCTTGGTGCTCAGTTCGCCGGCGAGCCTGCTCTCCGCCGCCTGCTGGTCGGCGCTGTAGAGCAGCACGGCGACGCTGCCCTCGTCGATGAGACTGATCGGACCGTGCCGGTATTCAAGCGGATGGAAAGCCTGCGTGAAGGTCTGGCTCATCTCCATGAGCTTGAGTGCCCCTTCGACCGCCGTGCCATAGAGCGCGCCGCCGCCCAGAAAGACGAAATGGCGGCGCGCGCCGAAACGGGCCGGCACCTTGGCGTCCACCGCGCGCAGCAACGCCTCGGCCGCCGCGATGGCGTCGTCGGAGACGGCGTGGCCGATGAGCGCGATGCCGAGCAGCAGCATGAGGCTGGCCGAGGTGGTCATGACGATGCCTTCGCGCGCATCGGTGCGCGCCGCGACCAGCCGGTCGCTGTGCGCGGCAAGCGGGCTGTCGGCCTCGACCGTAATGGCGGTGACGAACATGCCCGCCGCCCGGCTGGCGCGCGCCGCGGCCACGGTCTCGGTGATCGCGCCGCTGCGCGACAGCGCCACGACATGTGCGCCCGCCGGATCAGCCCAGTGGGCGGCGGGGCGGCTGGCCCATTCGTCGCCCGGCACGGCCAGCGCCCGGCGCCCGGCCTCGTTGGCGAGCGCCGCCAGCGACAGGGCAAGATTGTAGGACGTGCCGCAGCCGACGAAGACGGTGACCTCGGCCTCGCGGAGCAGGGCGAGCGGCGCCGCGGCCGCGCGCCAATAGGCGAACTGCTCGAAGATTGTCTGCTCGGTGGGACTCATTGATTTTCCTTCTTAGTCACTTGACCGAACCCGCGAGCAGGCCGGTAGCCAGTCGAAGATGCTGCGCATCAGACGGCGATGTCGGGTGCCCGCGGCGGTGGCATCAACGCGGCGGTCGAACTGCCAGCCAACGGCTTGTGTCCTGCCAACGCGGGCGTCGCCAGTATGAGAGACGTCGCGAGCAGCAGTCTTCTACGCATTCCCGGTCTCCTGATGAACGAGATCGTTTGCCTCGATAGAATTGTGTTCGGCCACGGCGAGCGAGCGCGCCAGGCGCTCGATCCACTCGTCGCCGATCTGCCGGTTCAGATGCCGGGCGGCGGCGAGCAGCGCTCCCCCGATCGGCGGCAGCCGGGGCGCCTGCGGCGCGCGGCCGAGCCGATCGACGAGGGCGCGCCGCAGCACCGGCGCGGAAAGGCTGCCACCGGCATAGCTCCAGGCGAGGGTGGCAGGCGCCAGCTTGCGTTCGAGCGTGCGCACGTGCCGGCAAAGCTCGTCGGCCGCGGCGGCGACGATATGGAGCGCGGCACTGTCGCCCGCCTCGGCGAGGCGCCCGGCCAGCGGCGCCAGCGCCGCGATCTGCGTGCGCGGAGCGTCGAGGCGCGCGGCCCAGCCTTCGAGCGCGCTGACGGCGTCGGCCGCCGGGAGGCCGAGTTGGGCAAAGACTGCCTCGGTCAGCGCCGTCGGCTCGGCCCGTCCGTCGAGGCTCTGGCTCACTGCGCCGAGGATCCGCTTGCCGATCCAGTAGCCGCTGCCTTCGTCGCCCACCACTTCGCCCCAGCCGCCGGTGCGATACGAAACGCCGCTGTGATCGCGTGCCCAGGCCATCGAGCCGGTGCCCGACAGGACGAGGATGCCCGGGCCGCCGGCGAAGGCGCCCAGATGCGCAGCGTCCACGTCGTTGAGCACGCGCTGCGGTACGGCCTTGAAGAGCGCGGCGACGAGCCGGCATTGCGCCGCCGATACCTCCGCCACCTCGCCATGCGCCGGCAGCGCGGCCACCGCGCCTCGCAGCCCCGCAAGGCCGCTGAACGGCCGCACCTGCTCTGCCAACGCCGCCTGCCAGTCTCTGGCTTCGAGCGGGCTCGTCGCCGGCCCGCGGACCAGCCGCAGCACCTCGCCGTCGAGGCCCGCGGCCGCCACCAGCGTCTTGCTGCCGCCGCCGTCGATGCCGACGATGATGTCAGTCATTTGCCGGGTCGGACTCGGCGATCTTCACGTCGACCCCCAGGTCGATGAGCCGCGCCCGCCACTCGCTGCTGAGGTGCCAGTCGGTGATGATCCG
>JBDHTK010000003.1:0-42809 GCA_039808625.1 Devosia sp.
TGGGCGGCAAGGCCAACGTCGTTCTATTGACGCAGGACCAGATCGAGTTCCTTGCGCCGCGCTTCCGCGCCATGCGTGACGGGCTGTCGAAGCTGCCCGGCGTCACCGTTGTCGCCGACATCACGCCCGATCCGGTGAACAAGGAAGGCGGCTTCGCCACCATGAGCACCATCCTGCAGGCGCATCCCGATGTCGATGTGGTGCTCGGCGCCGACACGGTCGTGCTCGGCGCGCTGGCCGCGCTCGAAGCCAGCGGCAAGGCGCGGCCCGACCAGTTCCTCGGCGGCATCGACGGCGAGCCCGAGGCGGTCGACGCCATCAAGAAGGGCGGCGGGCCGTACAAGGCGTCGATCTCGCTGGCCTCGCCGGTGTTCGGCTACGCCATCGGCCACTATGCGGCCGACTGGCTCGAGGGCAAGAGCGTGCCGCAGGCGATGGACATCCTGCCCAGCGCGCTCACCAGCGACAACATCGCCCAGTACGAGGCCGACCTCAAGGACCCCGGCGCGGTGTTCGCCGATCCGGCGCGGCGCGACTACTATCTCAAGATGTACGGCAACATCTGCTACGATACGCGCGACCAGTACGTGAACTTCCCCTGGTCGTCGGAAATGTAGGTCGTTTCGGGTCCTCCTCCTGCTGCCCCGGGGGCCCTCCAGCTCCGGGGCAGGCTTCTTGCACCACGGCGGATCACCCCTATGGCAACCGACAGCACCGAGACCAGCCTTCCCCTGCGACTGCCCGCGCCGTTGGCGGCACTCCTGCCGGGGACGCGGCCGCCCGGGGAGGCCTCCGGCCGCATCGGCCTCGCGGTGGTCGCCGTGCTGCTGGTCGTCCTCTTCTCGCTGCTCAACCCGGCCTTTCTCAACCCCGACAATTTCGTCACCATCGGGGTCAATTCCACCTCCATCCTGATCGCGGTGATCGGCACGTCGGCGTTGCTCATCGCCGGCTATGTGGACCTCTCCATCGGCTCGATGGTGGCGCTGGTCGGCATCATCGTCGCCAAGGTGGCGGTGGCGACGCAAAGCGCCGCGCTCGCCGTCGCCACGGGCATCTGCCTCGGCGCCGCGCTCGGACTGGTGAACGGCATTCTGGTGCGGCGGCTCTCCATTTCGCCGCTCATCGTCACGCTGGCGACGCTCGCGCTCTATGGCGGCCTCGCCTATGTGGTAAGCAGCACCGCCGTCTACGGTTTTCCGCCGGCGCTGCTGGAGCTTGGCCGCGGCCGGCTGTTCGGCATCCAGTACACGGTGCTGATCGCGCTCGGCGTCTTCGTCGTCGGCTCGTTCCTTCTCACCCGCACGCGCACCGGCCTGCGCGTCTATGCGATCGGCGGCGACGCGCGCGCGGCCGAACTCTGCGGCGTGCCCGTGGGGCGCACCGTGGTCGGCCTCTATGCCGCCAATGGCGCGCTGATCGGGCTCGTCGCGGTGCTGCTGGCCGGCCGGCTCGGCTCCATCCCGCCGACCATCGGCGTGCGCTTCGAGCTCGACGTGCTCACGGCCGCGATCCTCGGCGGCGTGGCCTTCTCGGGCGGGGCCGGGCGGCCTGTCGGCATCGCCATCGGCGTTGCCACCATCGGCATCCTCAATGCCGGGCTGATCTTCGTCGGGCTGCAATCATGGTGGCAGAACGTCGCCGTGGGCAGCCTGCTGCTTGTCGCGCTCCTTGCCGACCAGATCGCCATCAGCCTGCGCCGCAGCGGCAAATCGGGCGCCTCGCTCGGCTTTGCCGCCGCGCCCGCCGAAACGCCCACGATGGCGGCTGCTGCCGCCCTCGACACGGCGCCGGCGGAGCAGGTCTTTTCGCTCACCGGCGCGCACAAGGCCTATGGCGCGGTCGTGGCGCTGGACGAGGGCTCGTTCAGCGTCGGGCGCGGCGAGATCGTGTGCCTTCTGGGCGACAACGGTGCCGGCAAGTCGACGCTGGTGAAGATCGTCTCCGGCGCCATCCGCCCCGACCGGGGGCGCATGGCGCTGGAAGGCCGGGAGGTGCGCTTCGCCAGCCCGCAGGATGCGCGCGCCGCGGGGCTCGAGACGGTCTACCAGGACCTGGCGTTGTGCCCGAACCTCTCCATCGTTCACAACATGATGCTCGGTCGCGAGCCGGTGCGGCGCTGGCTCGGCCTCATTCCCATTCGCGACGACCGGCGCGCCGCTGCGCAATGCCGCGAGCGGCTCCTGGCGCTCGGCGTCACGCTGCACGACGACAATGCGCTGGTGCGTTCGCTGTCGGGCGGGCAGCGGCAATCCATCGCCATCGCGCGGGCGCTCGGCGCGCATGTCAAGCTCATCTGCCTCGACGAGCCGACGGCGGCGCTTGGCGTCAAGCAGACGGCGCATGTCGCCAACCTCGTGCGCTCCATCGCCCGCGCCGGCACCGGCGTCATCCTCGTCACGCACGACATGGCGACGGTGCGTGCGCTGGCCGACCGCATCGTCGTGCTGCGGCTCGGGCGCGTGGTCTATGACGGGGGCATCGCCGGCCTCGGCACCGACGAGCTGTGGGCGCTCATGGCCGGCAATATCGACGCAGCCTGAGCGACCTGCTTGCCTCGCGGAGCGGCGTGCGGCTTAGATGCCGCCGGCGTCGATGAAGGCGCGGACAGCACAGGATGGCGGCGATGGTCGATCTCAGGCAGCGGCTCAGCGGCAAGGTCGCGGTGGTGACTGCCGCCGGACAGGGGATCGGCCGGGCGGTGGCCGAGCGGCTCATCGCCGAGGGCGCGACCGTCTACGCCTCGGATCTGAATGGCGATCTCGTCGCCTCGCTGGCCGGTGCGACCACGGCGGCGCTCGACGCCACCGACGAGGCGGCGGTCGCCGCCTATTTCGCCGCCTTCGCGCGGATCGACGTGCTCGTGCACGCCGTCGGCTACGTGCACCAGGGGACCATCGAGGAATGCCGCCCCGAAGACTGGCGCCGTTCCATCGCCATCACCCTCGACAGCGCCTATTTCGTGCTCGGCGCCGCCATCCCGAAAATGAAGGCGCAGGGCGGCAGCATCGTCACCATCGGCTCGGTCGCCTCCTCGATCAAAGGCTTTCCGCGGCGCGCCGCCTATGGCGCCGCCAAGGGCGGCGTGCTGGGGCTGACCAAGTCCGTGGCGGCCGACTATCTCAAGCACAATATCCGCTGCAATTCGGTGTGTCCGGGCACGGTGGATTCGCCGTCGCTACGCGCCCGCATCGACGAATTGGCGACGCAAATGGAGAGCGGCGAGCAGGCGCTGCGCTTCTTCCTCGACCGCCAGCCCGCCGGCCGCTTCGGCAGGCCGGAGGAGATCGCGGCGCTGTGCGCTTTTCTCGCCTCGGACGATGCGGCGTTCGTCACCGGCCAGCTCATCAACATCGACGGCGGCATTACCATCTGAACTGCGGACGTTCGCGCGAACGGTTTCTTGAGACTATTGCCGTAGATTTGGCACCCGCACAACGTTCTGTAGGGTGCGAGGCGGCATGCCTGGGGCGGTCTTTGCCATTGTCGTGAATATCGCGGTCGCGGGGCTGTTCGCGGCGAGCTTCGCCTTCATTGCGTTCGCCAATCCGAGTCACCGCACGGTCTACGGCTTCGGCCTCAGCTACCTGGTCGGCATGCTGACGCCGCTCAGCGAGCTGTTGCTGCCGTTTTCGGCGTGGCCCGCGCCCTTCATGCTCACCAGCTATTTCTGCTTCCTCGCGGCGCTGCTGGTGATGGCGGGAGCGTTCGCGCGCTTTGCCGGTGCGCCGGTGCCATGGCGCGCCATTACGGCCATCTTCGGTGCGGCCATCGTCGTGCGCTGGGCGACGTGGGGCGGAGTGCGCGACCAGTTGCCCTACGAGCTGGCCTTTCAGGCGCCCTTCGTCGCCGCGTCGCTGCTGCTCACTTGGCTCATCTGGCGCGCCAGCCGCTGCCGTGCGCTGCACGTCGCGGCCGCCGCGACATTCGGCCTCGTGGCGCTGCATTTTTTCGCCAAGCCGTTTCTGGCGCATGGGTTCGGCTCGGGTGCGACGGTGGCGGACTATATCGGCAGCACCTATGCGCTGCTGTCGCAGGCCAGCTCCGGCATTCTGCTGACCGCGGGCGGCCTGCTGCTGCTGCTCGTCGTCGTGCAGAGCATCGTCGAGGAATCGCGCCGGGCGTCCGAGATCGATGCGCTGTCCGGCCTGGCGAACCGCCGCGGCTTCGATCTGCGCGCCGCGCGGATCCTGGCGCGCACGGCGCATCTCAAGCTGCCGGTGGCGGTGGTGATGTTCGACATCGACCACTTCAAGGCGATCAACGACGCGCATGGACACTCGGTGGGCGACGACGTCATTTGCGCCTTTGCCAGGCTGCTGCGTGATGCCGCGCCGCATGCTTCGGTCGTCGCGCGCGTCGGCGGCGAGGAATTCGCGCTGCTGTTCGAGCCCGCCGACCAGGAGGTCGGGCGGCTGAACGCCGAGGCGATCCGCATCGCGGTGCAAAGCACGGGCCACGGCCTGCCGGCCTTCACGGTCAGCGGCGGCATCGCCGCCGTCATGCCGACCGAAACCCTCAGCGCGGCGATGCGGCGGGCCGACGCGGCGCTCTACGAGGCCAAGCGGCAGGGGCGCAACCGCATTTGCGTGGCTAGCGCCGCCCGGACGGAAAGCAGCCGGCAGCGGGCGTCGTAGGCGCGCGTCCAGCCACCCTCAGTGCAGAGATATTGCTCTGATGCGATGAAAAAGCTGACAAGGTTTAGAAGGATTCTAAAGTATTGTTTTTTAAGTTGAATTTCTTCACCAGCATGCCTAGAGGGCCCCTGTTACGAGAGACAGGAGACTTCCATGCTCACCAGCCGGCTCATCCGTGCCGCCGCCGCGACCGCCCTTGTCGCGGGCCTTTCCATCAGCGCGCCGAGCCTGGCCGCGGACATCGTGGTCAAGCACGCGCAGGGCGAAACCATCCTCCCGGGTACCCCCAGCAAGGTTCTGGTGCAGGACTGGGCGGCGTTCGACAACCTGCAGGCGCTCGGCATCGCCGTCGCCGGCGTGCCGTCGTCCAACGCGCCGTCCTACCTGCAGGGCCTGGTGCCGGCTGACGCGCTGCAGATCGGCTCGCTGTTCGAGCCCGACTTCGAGGGCATCGCCGCCGCGGAGGCCGATGTCTACTTCGTCAGCGCCCGCTCGGCCTCGGCCTATCCGACCGCCAAGGACATCCTGCCGACCATCGACCTGTCGCTGGCCGACAATTCCGACATCATCGGCGGCATCAAGGGCAACCTCACCAAGCTCGGCGAGATCTTCGGGGTCGCCGACAAGGCGGCCGAGCTCAACGCCGCGCTCGACGCCAAGGTCGGCGAGGTGAAGGCCGCGGCCGACGGCAAGGGGAACGCGCTGGTACTGGTGACCAACGCCGGCAATGTCGGCGTCTACGGCCCCGACAGCCGCGTGGCGTGGATCCACAACCAGGTGGGCATCCCCTCGGCCATGCAGAACGTGAAGGACGGCGACCACGGCGGCGACGGCGTGTCGTTCGAATTCATCCTCGAGACCAACCCCGACTGGCTGTTCGTCGTCGATCGCGATGCCGGAACCGGCGCGTCGACCGGCGCCGCCGCGGCGCTGCTCGACAACGAGCTGGTCAACCAGACCAAGGCCGCCAAGGAAGGCCACATCGTCTATCTCGATCCGCAGGCCGCCTACATCACCATGCACGGCTATACCGGCGTGATGCTGCTGCTCGACCAGGTGCTGGCCGGCCTCAAGGCCTGATCCAGCGCGCGACGTCCGGCCGGCTGCCAACGCAGCCGGCCTCCCCGTCAACGAAGCGGAAGGGCCGACGGGTGCGCCTGCTCCTCCTCGCCATCGTCGCCACGGCGATCCTCGCGGTCGTCAGCCTGTTCGTCGGCGTCAGCGACCTGTCGCTGGGGGCGCTGCTGTCGACGAGCCCGGAGGCGCGGCCGATGCAGATCCTGTTGATCAGCCGCATCCCGCGCACGCTCGCGATCATCCTCTCCGGCAGCGCCATGGCCATCGCCGGGCTGGTGATGCAGATGATCGTGCGCAACCGTTTCGTCGAGCCGTCCACCGCCGGCACCACCGAATCCGCCAGCCTCGGCTTCCTCGTCGCGACGCTGCTCGTGCCGGGCTGGCCGCTGATGGGCAAGATGCTCATCGCCGCTGCCTTCGCGCTCGCCGGCACGGCCCTGTTCCTGCGCATCCTGCGTGCCGTGCCGCTGCGCGACGTGATGCTGGTGCCGCTGGTCGGCATCATGCTCGGCGGCATCATCGGCGCCGTCACCAGCTTCTTCGCCTATCGCTTCGAATTGCTGCCGTCGCTGCTGGCGTGGAACATGGGCGATTTCTCCGGCATCCTGCGCGGCCGCTACGAGCTGCTGTGGATCGGGCTGGGCTGCGGCGCGCTCGCCTATCTCGCCGCCGACCGCTTCACCGTCGCCGGCATGGGCAAGGATTTCACCACCAATCTGGGCCTCAACTACCAGCAGGTCATGGTACTGGGGCTCATCATCGTATCGCTGGTCAGCGCCGTGGTGCTGGTCACTGCCGGCTCCATCCCGTTCCTCGGGCTCATCATCCCCAATCTGGTCAGCCTCATGGTGGGCGACAACATGCGCCGCACCGTGCCGTGGGTGGCGGTGATGGGAGCGGGATTCGTGCTGGCCTGCGACATCCTCGGTCGCGTCGTGCGCTACCCCTACGAGATTCCGATCAGCGTCGTGGTCGGCGTCATCGGCAGCGCGGTGTTCCTCTATCTGCTCCTGAGGTCGCGCCGTGCCGCCTGAGAGCGCCCTCGCCCTGCCGGGGGCGCCCGAGGGCCGCCGCCTCGCCGGCCTGTCGCGGCCGGTGCTTGTGCTCATCCTGCTCGCGCTGGTGACGGCCGTCTCCATCGCCTGCTTCATGACGCTGGGCGCCAAGGGGAGCTGGAGCTTCATCATCCCGTTCCGGGGGCGGAAGCTTCTGGCGCTTTGCCTCGTTGCCTATTCGGTGGCGATCTCCACAGTGCTGTTCCAGACCGTCACCAACAACCGCATCCTGACGCCGTCGATCATGGGGTTCGACGCGCTCTACGTGCTGCTCAAGACCGGCATCGTCTTCTTTCTCGGCGCCGGCGCGCTCACCGGCATCGACCCGCAGTTGCAGTTCGGCATCGAGATCGTCGTCATGGTGGTGTTTTCGGGTCTCCTGTTCCGCTGGCTGTTTCTCGGCGAAGAGCGCAGCCTGACGCTCCTCGTGCTGGTCGGCATCGTCTTCGGCATCCTGTTCCGCAGCCTCAGCCAGTTCATGCAGCGCATGCTCGATCCCAACGCGTTCAACGTGCTGCAGGACAGCTTCTTTGCGAGCTTTGCGACGGTCGATACGACGCTGCTCGCGGTGGCTTCGGTCATCGTCGCCGCCGTCAGCGTCGTCGCCTTCCGGCTGGGGCACGCCTATGACGTGCTGTCGCTCGGCCGGCCGCACGCCATCAATCTGGGCGTCGACTACAAGCGCGTGGTCGTCATCATCCTGATGCTGGTGTCGGTGCTCGTCGCGGTGTCGACGGCGCTGGTCGGGCCGATCACCTTTTTCGGCCTGCTGGTCGCGAGCCTCGCCCACTCGCTGGTCGGCACCAGCCGGCATCGCTACGTGCTGCCGGCCGCGGCGCTCCTCGCCATCATCTGCCTCGTCGGCGGGCAGACGCTGCTCGAGCGCGTCTTTTCCTTCGACACGGCGCTGTCGATCATCATCGAGTTCGTCGGCGGCATCGTGTTCATCATTCTCGTTCTGCGGAGGGCCGCACGATGATCGTCGCCGAGGGCGTCACCAAGAGCTACGGCGAGGCCTGCGTCGTCGACGGCGTGTCGATCAGCCTGCCGGCGCGCGGCATCACCTCGATCATCGGGCCCAACGGCGCGGGCAAGTCCACCTTCCTGTCGATGATCAGCCGGCTCTTGTCGATGGACAAGGGCACGGTGACGGTGGATGGGCTCGACATCAGCAGGACGCCGAGCGACGTGCTGGCACGGCGCCTGTCGATCCTCAGGCAGGACAATCATATGACCGCGCGCCTCACGGTGCGCGACCTGGTGAGCTTCGGCCGCTATCCCTATTCCAGGGGACGCCTCACCGCCGACGATCGCCGGCGTGTCGACGACGCCATCTCCTACCTCAATCTCGGCGCGCTCAGCGAACGCTTCCTCGACGAGCTGTCCGGCGGTCAGCGCCAGCGCGCCTTCGTCGCGATGGTGCTGTGCCAGGACACCGACTACGTGCTGCTCGACGAGCCGCTCAACAATCTCGACATGAAGCATGCCGTGGGCATGATGCAGCTTCTGCGGCGCGCCACCAGCGAGCTCGGCAAGACCGTGGCGCTCGTCCTGCACGACATCAATTTCGCCTCGGTCTATTCCGACCACATCGTGTGCATGAAGGCGGGCCGCGTGACGTATCAGGGCACGCCGGCCGAGGTCATCACGCCGGCCATCATGCGCGAGGTCTACGAGATCGACGTCAAGGTCCACCTGATCGGCGGGCAATTGATCAGCGTCTACTACGAATAGGAGCCGGTAATGGACAGAACGACCGAACGCGTGCGCCACGAGCTGCGCTTCCGCATCGCCAAGGTGGTGCGCAACGAGCGGCTGACGCCGCGCATGGCGCGCATCACGCTCCACGATCCCGATTTCGTGCGCTTCACGTCGGACGCCTATGACGATCACGTCAAGCTGTTCTTCGCGCGCCCCGGCGAGGCGCTGGCGCTGCCGGTGGCCGGGCCGCACGGCCTCGACTTTCCCGGCGGGCGGCCCGAGGGGCGCGACTACACGCCGCGCAGCTTCGATACGGCGAAGGGCGAGGTGGTGATCGACTTCGTGCTGCATGGCGACGGTCCGGCCGCCAGCTGGGCGGCGGCGGCGAAGCCGGGCGACACGGTGGGCGTGGGCGGTCCGCGCGCCTCGTTCGTCGTGCGCGGCGCCTATGACTGGTACCTGCTGGCCGGCGACGAGACGGCGCTGCCGGCGATCGGCCGCCGCATCGAGGAACTGCCCGCCGGCGCTTCGGTGCTGGCGCTCATCGAGGTCGCCGACGCGGCGGAGCGGCAGATTTTCCACACCGCCGCCCATCTCGAGCTGCGCTGGGTCTTCCGCAGCGCCGGTGAACGGCTCGAGGACGCGGTGCGGCAGGCGGCGCTGCCGCCGGGCACGGCCTACGCCTTCGTCGCCGGGGAGTCGGCGACCACGGCGGCGATCCGCGACCATCTCGTCAACATGCGAGGCATGGATCCCGGCTGCATCAAGGCGGCGGGGTACTGGCGTGCCGGCGAGGCCGATTTCTACGACGGGCACGCGCACTGAGGGCGGCGGCGGCGCTCAGAGAATGCCGTGCGCGCGCAGCACCCCCTCTTCGTCGCCGGTCACCCAGCCGAAGACCTTCGGGGTGCCGTCCAGCGTCTGGACGAAATAGGCGACGTCGAAGTCGATCGCCGTCTCGGGCAGGTCGTCGCGGGCATAGTTCGCCGTCCAGGCGACGCGCACCAGGCAATGCTGCGCGTCGATCGGCGTCAGGTGAAGGCCGCGGATGCGCATGCTTTTCGTGCCGATGGTGCGGTACTGGGCGTAACCCTCGGCAATGGCCTGACGGAACCCGTCGTCGTTGCGGCCCGCCCGGACGCCGGCGGGCGCGGCGCCGATGAATTCCGTGGCGTAAAGCGCGGCGACCTCGTCCATGTTCACGTCGTCCCCGCCCAGCGCCATGTTGAAGAGGCGCTCATAGCGTGCGAACAGGGCGTGAATGGCGGCATCGTCGATCATGGCTCCTTGTATCAAAGGACGCCGGCCGGCGCTGCCATAGTCGGAACGTATCGGCGAGCCATGTATTCCGACCGCATGAACCCCAAGGGAGACGACCATGAAGATCGTGACCAGCCTCAGCTTTCAGGGCCAGTGCCGCGAGGCGTTCGAGTTCTACGCCAAGGTGCTGGGCGGCAAAATCACCTCTGCCGTATCCTATGGCAGCACGCCGGACATGCCCGTCACCGACGAGAAATACAAGGACTGGCTGATGCATTGCTGGCTCGATGTCGGCGACCAGGCGCTGATGGGGGCCGACATGGATGTCCCCTGGGCGCCCAATATCGACAAGCCCAAGAATGGCTTCGACGTCACGCTGCATACGACAGACATGGCGGAAGCTCAGCGCTGGTTCACGCAATTGTCCGAGGGCGGCCGCGTCATCATGGCACTCGAAAAGACGTCGTGGTCGCCGGGTTTCGGCTCGCTCGTCGACCGCTTCGGCATTCCGTGGATGATCAACGTCATGCCGGCGGCGTAGACGCGGTGCGGCGGGCGGCCACGGCGGGCTCGACGGCCTCCGGGGCGGGCGGCTCGGCGAACTTCATCGCGAAGCCGTGCTCCATGTGGCGCACCACGGTGCCGGCCAGCTGGCCGAGCGCCAGCTCGGCGCCGACCGGCGGCTTGACGCGGGCGGAAACGCTGGCACCTTCTGCCGACAGGTCGATGACGAAGCAGCTCTCCTCGGCGCCCTCCGCGAGGTAGAGGAAGGCACCCGGCTGCCGCGGGTAGCGCCGCGGCGCGTGGCGCTTGTCGGTCACCTTGCGCAGCCGATGGTTCTTCAGCCAGGCGATCTTGGCCGCCAGCACCTTGCGCTCGGTCTCGCTGGCGACGATGCGCGCCTCGAAGCCGCCCTCGACGTGGCGAGAGACCGTCGCCTTGAGAAAGCCGATGTGGTCGAACAGAAAGGCAACCGTGCTGCCGATCCTGCCGGCCACCGGGGCCGCGACGACAAGGGTGCCCGACGACAGGCTGAGCGTGCGGCAGGCGTAGGTCGCGGGCTTGTCGGCGTCGGAGGCGGCCGCGTCACCGGGCGGCGAGAGCGTGTAGCGGCCCATCAGGGCGCCGACGTAGCGTACATCGATCTGGCCTGAATGCACGGACGCCATCGACGCAGAACTCGCTTACTTGTATTTATGACGCAGGGTAGTGATTTAACGTAGACGATAAATAGTTGCAGCATGTTGAACGCGCGGCGTTCCGCTCAAGATCTTCGCTACGGAGGGATGGATGTACAAGCATATCCTGATTGCGACGGACGGTTCCGAGGTGGCCCAGAAAGGCGTCGATCACGGGCTGTCGCTGGCCAAGGCGCTGGGCGGGCGGGTCACCATCGTCACCGTCACGGAGCGGTTCCCGGTCTATGTCGGCGTCGCCGGCTGGGTGGCGTCGGCCAACGAAATGGCGGCCTATGATGCCGGCCAGAGCGAGGCGGCGAGCGCCGTGCTGGCGGCGGCCAAGGCCGCGGCCGACAAGATGGGTGTCGAGGCCGAGACGCTGCACGTGCCCAACGCGCTGCCGGCGGACGCCATCATCGACGTGGCGCGGACGCGCCATTGCAGCCTCATCGCCATGTCGTCGCATGGGCGGCGGGGGCTCGAGCGGGCGCTGCTCGGCAGCCAGACATCCGAAGTCCTGACGCGCAGCCCGGTGCCGGTGCTCGTGGTGCGCTGAAGTTACGCGGCGTCTTTTCGTCGGCCGGCGCCTGTACAAGTCGCGCCGCATCGGCCAACCTGTGCGCGACTGCGTCGGGTGATGGGGGAATGAATGGCCGCGTCCGTTCGTGACAACCGGCTTGTCTGGGGGCTCGCCGCGCTGGGCGTGCTGCTCCTCCTGGCGCTGTGGTGGATCTGGAGCATCGGCAACGGCCTGGCGCAGGCCGACCAGCGCGGCCAGCAGCTCGAGGCGCGCTTCGCCGACGTGGCCGCGGCCGATGCCGTAGCCGACCTGCAGGCGAAGCAGGCCGAGCTGGAGGCGCGGATGGCGGCGCTGCAGGTGCCCGACCTGGCGCCGACGCAGCAGCAGCTCGATGCCCTGCAGGCCGACCTCGGCACGTTGCAGGCCGAGGTGTCGCGGCTCGCCCAGTCCGGCATCGACGACCTCGCGACGCGCCTCGCCGCGGTGGAAGCGGCGGTGGACGATCCAGGCCCCGTCGATCTCGCCACGCTGCCGGCAACCCTTGCGGCGCTGCGCACGGATGTGGATGCCGTGCGCACGCAACTCGGCAGCTTCACGCCGGCGCGGGTCGATGCGCTCGCCGGCACGCTGGAGGCGCTGACGAGCCGCGTCGCTGCCATCGAGGGGCCGGACCTGCCGCAGCTGGTCACCGATGTCGGGGCGCTCGACAGCCGCGTGGATGCCGTCGATACCCGGGTGGCCGCCGTCGACACACGGGTGGATGCGGTGGAGGTGAAGCTCGCCGACATCACGCTGCCCGATCTGGCGCCGCTCGAGACGCGGCTGGGCACGGTCGCCGCCGATCTCGAGACGCTGCGGACCGATGTCGCGGCTGCCGCGACCGTCACCCAGGTCGGCGCGCTCGAAACGCAGGTCGCGGCGCTCGATACCCGGGCCGGCGAGGCGGTGACGGGCGTTGCCGAAGTGCGCAGCGCGACGGCGGAGCTGTCGAGCGAGATCGGCCGGCTCGACGCGGCGCTGGCGGCGAAGGCCGAGAGCGCCGAGGTCACCGCGCTGTCCGATCAGCTCGACGGCATCAAGGCGCGCGTCGCCGACCTACCGGCGCCGGATACGTCAACGTTCGAGGCCGACGTGGCCGCGCTGCGCGGCGATCTCACGGCGCTCGAGGGACGTGTCGCGACGCTGGCGAGCGCCGACGACGTCGCGGCGCTGCGCGGGGACCTCGCCGCCCTTGCCGACAAGCCCTCGCAGGCGCGTCCCCCGCAGGTACTGGAGCGCATCTATTTCGCGCCGAGCAGCACCGGCGTCGGCGAGGCGGAGCTGCCCAAGATCGGCGCGCTGGCGCAGAGGCTCTCGTCAGTCCCCGGCACGGTGGCGCTGGTGGGCTTCTCCGACAGCACGGGGCCGGCCGAGCTCAACCGCAGCCTGTCGCTGCGGCGCGCGGCCGCCGTGCGGCTGGCGCTGCTGGCGGCCGGCGTCGATCCGGCGGCGGTCACCTCGGTGGTGGGGCTGGGTGAGGACGCTCCGCCTGTCGATGCGGGCGACAATGCCGCCGAGGCCGGCAACCGCGTCGTCCTCGTCTACGGCTATTGAGGCGCCGCGCGGTCCTGCGGCATCAGCCCGGCCGACCGTTGCGGTAGCGTGCGTCAGGCATGCTCCTCGAGCGACGGCGCGAGGAAGTAGGGCAGGAAGCCGTGCAGCCAGACGCCGAAGGCGAGGGCCCAGAGCACTGCGCCGAGCGCGTAGTGCAGCCCGAGCAGGGCCTCGCCGATGCCGAGCTCGGGCAGGGTGCGCACGAGGGCGGCGCAGAGCATCAGCCCGAGCGCCCAATGGGCTTGCGGCGGCAGGTCGAGCGGCCGGCCGGTATGGCGCAGGCCGGCGATGATGAAGACCGAGATCACCGCCATGCCCAGCGCGCCCATCGCCAGCAGGTGCTGGCCGGTGCCGGTGGCCACCGGGGCGCCGAGGCCGGCCGTGCCGATGGCGAGGAAGCCGAGGCCGGCGAGCAGATTGGCGGCCATCAGGCCGAGCACCTCGGCGCGCAGCACGGGCCGGCCGATGAACCATTCGGCCAGCCGGTCGAGGAAGGCGGCGCCCGCGGCCAGCGCCAGATAGGCCGAAGCCGCGGAGTCCGGCAGCCAGAGCGCGGCGGCGATATAGAGCGTCACCAGCCCGGCGGCTAGGTTCTGGCGGCCGGGATGCGGGCGATACGGTGTCGTCTCGCCGCTCGGGTCGAGCGCGAGGTTGATGACCGTGACGTTGATGCGCGCCACCGACAGCGAGAAGAAGACGATGAAGACGGCGAGCGCGATATTGAGCAGCCGGCTTCCCAGCTCGTAGTCCCCGGCGAGCCAGGCGAGGCGCACGGCCACCTCGCAGGCGGCAAACAGCAGGCACCACACCGGAAACGACAGATGTTTCGTGGAACGCCGGTCCAGAAGCGCCTTGCCGACGTAGAAGGTGAGCAGCAGCAGGAAGGCCGTGTCGGTCAGACCGGCGACAGCGCTCAGCGCGTCGGCGCCGACGAGGCCGACGAGCCGTCCCGGCAGCCACAGCCAGACGAGCAGCAGCAGGGCGGTACCGCGCGGGCGCGGCGTGTCGGTCCATTCCGGCACGGCGGTGGTGAGGAAGCCCGCCAGCGCCATGCCGTAGGTGCCGAAGATCATCTCGTGGGCGTGCCACTGGCTGGTCGGAATGTCGTGGGCGAGGGGCAGGGCGAAGGCATAGAGCAGGGTCCACAGCAGCGGCCACAGCGCGCCATGCACGGCCGCCACCGGAAACAGCAGGCGCAGGCCCTCGTCGAGCATGATCGGCGGCAGCCGGCCGCTTGCGACCGTCACCGGTCCCTCCGCGCGTCGAAGAGCTCGGCAAAGGCCGGCTCGCGCGACCACGCTTCGACCATCTCGAAGATGTCGCGGTCGCTGCGCTGGCCGCGCCGGCCATCGACGGCGCGGCGGTCGAGCACGCGGCCATCCTCGCCCGAGAGCAGCACCAGCCGGTCGGCGACGCGCACCGCCTCGCCGAGGTCGTGGGTGACGAACAGGGCCGAGAAGCGCTGCGCCTCGGCAGCGGCGATGACGAGATCCTGCAGGGCGCGCTTGAGGCCGACATCGACGGCGGTGAAGGGCTCGTCGAAGAACACGATGTCGGGATCGACGGCAAAGGCGCGGGCCACGGCAGCGCGCTGGCGCATGCCGCCCGAAAGCTCCACCGGGTATTTGCCGAAGTCCTCGGGGTCGAGGCCGACATCGTGGGCGCGCGCGGCGGCGTGGCGGTCGCGCTCGGCGCGGCCCATGCCGGTGGCGGCTAGGCCGTAGCCGATATTGGCCAAGGTCGTCTGCCACGGCAGCAGGCGCGGCTCCTGGAACACCATCGCATGGCGGCGATAGGCGCGGCGCACGCGGCCGCGCAGCGGCTCGACGAGGCCGGCGGCGATCTGCAGGATGGTCGTCTTGCCGCAGCCCGAAGGGCCGAGCAGGGCGACGATCTCGCCATCGCCGAGCGTCAGCTCGAAATGCTCGAACACCGTGCGCCCCAGAAAGCTGTGGCCGATGCCGTCGAGTGCCAGCCTCACCGCTTGACCCCCCAGGGCAGGCCGGCGCTGCGCCAGCGCTCGATGGCCTCGCGCAGCGGATGCAGGATGCCGTAGTCGGAGACGAGCGCGAAGCCGACGGTGATGAGGATCCAGGCGGTGACGGCGGGAATGTCGAACAAGGCGCGGGCCGTCGCCAGCTCGCCACCGATGCCGCCGGTGTTGGAGAGCAGCTCGGCCATCACCGTCACCTTCCAGGCCGAGCCGATGGTCGCCGTCCAGGCGGGAAAGACGTAGGAGAGCAGGTGCGGCAGCGTCACCGTGCCGAAGCGGCGCAGCGGCGAGGCGCCGAAGACGCGCGCCATGGCATCGAGCGCGCGGTCGCGCGTGGCGACGCCTTCGAGCGCGCCGAGAAAGGAGACGGGCAAGGCCGCCAGCACCACGGTCATCACCGCCGAGCCGTTGCCCGAGCCGAACCAGATGAGCGCCAGGACGATCCAGGCAATGGGCGGCACGCCGAGCGTCACGGTGACGATGGGCTTCAGGATCCGCATGGCGGCGAAGGAATAGCCGGCGATGGTGCCGGCCAGCGTGCCGATGACGGCGGCCAGCAGGAAGCCGGTGAGGGCGCGTTCGGCCGTCGTGGCGGCGATGCGGCCGAAATTCGGCGCGCTCACCAGTTGCCAGGCGGTGGCCAGCGTTTCGTCCGGCGAGGGCAGGATGAAGGCGCCGTAGAGCTCGTGCCCCAGTTGCCAGGCGGCCGCGAGGACGAAGAGGCCGGCGAGCCCGGCCCAGCCGGCCCAGACATAGCGGCCGAGCCAGCCCAGGGCCGCGCCCAGCCGCCGCGCCGCGCCGCTCCCCTGCGGGAGGGCGGCGGCGCCGGGGCCGGCGAGCGTTATGCTGCTCGCCTCAGAGGGCATAGAAGGCGTCGTCGGGCAGCTTGCCGCCGACGATCGCGGGGTTGACCGCGGCCAGCACCTCGAAGAAGGCGACGAGATCGGCCTTGATGGTAGAGGCGCGCGCCGCTGTCAGGTTGGAGAACGGAATCGATTTGGCGACGACCGGCGCGGGCAGGCCGAAGGCCTCGGCCACGAGGCCGCCCGCCGCGTCGGGCTGGGCGACGACATCGGCCACCGCCGCTTCCATCGCCGCCTGCAGCGCGTCCACGCCGTCGGTGCCCAGCCGCTCGACCAAAGCCGGCGTGAGCGCGAGGCCGGCCTGCGGGATGCTCGTCCTGCCGTCGACGGCGGGCCAGGCGGCAGAGATGTCGATGGCGCGGCGCAGCGGCTTGCCGGCCTCGGCGGCGCGCGCGATGGCGGCAGTGGCGGCCGGCTCGGTGATCAGCACGGCTTCGACGCGGCCGGCGAGCAGGGTCTGCACGGCCTCCGCCGGCGTCGCGGTGTAGTCGAGGGTGAGGTCGGTGTCGGCCACGAGGCCGGCCGCCGCGAGCAGGCGGCCCAGCACGTAGTCGGGCATGTCGTTGCGGAACGGCACGCCGACCTTGCGGCCCTTGAGCCCGGCGATGTCCGTCAGCCCCTCATCGGCCGAGAGCACGTAGAGCAGGCCGTTGGTGTTGATGTTGAGCAGGCGCAGCCCCATGCCGCGGTTGTAGAAATTGGCGGCGACGTAGCTGGGCACGACGCTTGCCGGGATGGCGCCCGAGGCGAGGCCCGCGCGCAGCTCGTCGGGCGTCTTCCAGACGCGGAAGCTGGCGCCCGGTGCGATGGCATCGAGCGCACCGCTGGCAATCGCCTGCGCGACGATGACGGAAGGGGTCGCGCTGGGCCCCCAGAACACCAGCGGCTCCTGGGCACGCAGAACGGCCGGCGCGAAGAGCGTCACGGCGGTGGCGGCGCTGCCGCGAACGAGCAGGGATCGGCGAGTGAGCATTGTCGTCTCCGTTGGATCGGTCAGGAAAATAGGGAGGGGCGGGCGGGCGCCTGACGGGCGGCGCGGCGATGGAATAGGAGGCTGATGGCCATGACGGTGCTCTCCTGAAGCACCGTCACCCTAACCCTAATAGATGAGTTAGAAACTCATGTTTTGCTGCGACAGGACGTCGCGGCGCTCAGGCTCCGAAGTGGAGCAGCGCCCTGACGCGATGCAGCGTCGACTCGAACCAGCCCGGCTCGCGCACGAGGCGGAACCCGAGATTGTCGGGCGGCGCGCCAACCGAGCAGCCGCCGCTGCGGCCGTCGCGGATGAAGTAGCTCATCGCGGTGCGGTGGCGGCCCTCCAGCAGCTTCACGCCACACGATTCGACGCGCGACAGCACGTTGCCGCCGGCGTCGAGCACGGTGCGCGAATTGCAGGTCGAGGTCCATTCCCACACGGGTCCGTCGATGTCGGCGATGCCCAGTGCGTTCATGCCGAAGGTGCCGCGCGCCACCGGCATGGCCTGGGCGCCACCGGTGCCGAGCGTGGCTTCCTTCACATAGAGGGCGAGCCAGCGGTCGGCGGGGTTGGTCGGGTCGGTCGCTGCGAGCAGGGCCGGATCGACCGCCTGTTCGCCGGCCGCGAACACCCATTCCTCGAGCGTGGGCAGGCGCCAGGTGGCGCCCGTCGCTGCCGAGAGCCAGGCCGCATAGGCGGTGGCATCCTCGAAGCTGACGCCGGTGACCGGCACGTCGCCGGCCCCCTGCCGGCGCGGCTGGGCGGCGGCGCAGCCGCCATCGGCGACGCACAGGGCGTAGTCGGCGGCGCTGATCTCGAAGGTAGTGATTTCGAGCGGCGCCGGCGCGTCGACGGCAACCAGCGGTGCTTCGACCGGATGGCCATCGCGCAGGAATTCGCCGCTCGCGCGATAGGTGAAGGGGCGGGGCGGCACCAGCGTCGTGGCCGGAGCCATGACGCCGGTCGCCGTCACCGTTTCGGGCAGGCGGATGAGGCCGACCTGCCCCGCAATGAGCGCCAGCAGGCCGCCGAGCACGAGGGCGGGCAGCAGCAGGGTGGCCCTGTCACTCGCTCTTGTCGCGGCCTGCATCGGACGTCTCCCTTAGGCGATGGGCGTGGGCGGCTGGACCTGGGTCATCAGGTCGTCGTCCCATTCGCCCTCGACGACGATGTGTCCCGTCGCCCCCAGCTCCACGGCCTCGATGAGGTTGTGGTTCACATAGGCGTAGATGCCGGGCTGCAGGAACTTGTAGAGCGCCGCTCCGGCAGCGCCGCCGGCGATGTGCCAGGTCTCGAGGTCGACCTCCGGCGGGTTGCGGAACTTGCCGCTGGCCCACACGTAGTCGCCGTGTCCGCCGATGATGTGCGGCCGCGTATCGCGGTTGGCCTGCGAGTGGATGAAGAGCACCGTCTCGCCGACCTTGGCCGGCATGGCCCCTTCGCCGGTCAGCGCGCCGACCGCCCCGTTGAAGACGACGTGCGTGGGGGTGAGGGTCTTCATCACCCTGAGCATGTCGTCATAGCCGTCGCCGACCGAGTCATAGGTCTTGAAGTTCCCCTGGTCGTCGCGCGGGATGTAGAAGTCCTGCTCGCCGACATAGTAGACGCGGTCGTAATGCAGCGGCTTGCCGTGGCCGTCGGTCAGGCCCTCGCGCGGCAGCACCATGATGGCGCCGTTCATGCCCGAGACAACGTGCCAGGGGATCATCGGGCCGCCCGGGGCGCAGTGGTAGACGAAGACGCCGGGCCGCGTGGCCTTGAAGCGCAGCTTCACCTGCTCGCCGGGATTGATGAGCGTCAGCCCGCCGCCGCCGAGCGCGCCGGTCGAGGCGTGGAAGTCGATGTTGTGCTGCATGAGGTTGGTATCGGGGTTGACCAGGGTCAGCTCGACATAGTCCCCCTCATGCACCACCATCAGCGGGCCCGGAACGGTGCCGTTGAAAGTCATGGCGTGCACGGTCGTGCCGTACTCGTCGATGACCATTTCCTTTTCCTCGATGACGAGCGTGAACTCGACCACTTCGGGACCCCTGGTCGCCACCTGCTCGTGCTCATGCACATAGGGCGGGTCGACGAGCTCGACCTTGCGGCGCGGCATATGCTCGAGATCCGGCGGCGGGCCGGTCACGACGCCTGCGTCCTCGGCGGTTGCTGTCGCGCTCGACAGGATCGCCCCGGCCACGCCGGCCAGAGCAGCGCCGGCAAGAAGCGTGCGACGCGATACGTTGATGTTTTCGAGATCGTTCATGATCGGTCTCCGCCAGTCTGCTCGAGGACCCATCGTCCCCGATGCGGGGGCTTGGTATCCTCGTTTGCGGGAACGCTCCTTGACGCCGCGCAAAGAGCGCCGACAGCGTTGTGCTCTGCTCGTGGCGAACAGCACCGGTCCTTGCGCTGCCGCAAAGAGCGGGGCGCGGGGCTCGCCTAAAGCAAACGCCGACGCCGCCGAATTGTCGCGGCCGACACGGAGAATTGAAATGAACACCAAGGCACTGGCCATCGCTTGCGGTTTCGCTCTCATGGCGGCGACGAGCCCGGCGCTGGCCGAAAATTTCGAAGTCCACATGCTGAACAAGGGCGAAGCGGGCGCTATGGTGTTCGAGCCCGCTTTCGTGCGCGTCGCCCCCGGCGATACGGTAACCTTCATCGCGACCGACAAGGGCCACAACGCCGAGACCATCAAGGGGATGCTCCCCGAGGGCGCCGAGCCGTTCAAGGGAGCGATGGGCAAGGACATCGAAGTGACGTTCACCGCCGATGGCGCCTACGGCATCAAATGCGCCCCGCATCTGGGCATGGGCATGGTCGCCCTGGTCGTCGTCGGCGACGGCCCGGTCGATGTCGACGCGCTGCGCGCCGTCAAGGTACCCAAGAAGGCCCAGGAGCGGTTCGAAGCGATCTACGCGGAGCTCCAGTAGCCCGCATCACCGGACTGCCACAGGAGGACTGAAATGTTAAAGAGACTGCTACCGGGATTGTCCACGACAAGCCGTCGCGCCTTTCTTGCGGGATCGTCCGCCGTCGCTGCGTCCGCGCTCTTCGCACCGAGCATCGCCCGGGCCCAGACGGCCGAGTTCGAAGTGCTGATGCTCAACAAGGGAACCGACGGCAAGACGATGGGGTTCTCGCCGTCCTTCCTCAGGGTCGAGCCGGGCGACAAGGTCACGTTCATTCCCGTCGACAAGGGACACAATGCCGAGACCATCCTCGGCATGATCCCCACGGAAGCCGCCACCTGGAAGGGCAAGCTCGACGAGCAGTTCACGGTGACGTTCACCGTGCCCGGGCTCTACGGCTACAAGTGCTTCCCGCACTTCGCGATGGGCATGGTCGGCCTCATCCAGGTCGGCAACGACCGGCACAACATGACGGAAATGCTCAATGTCCGCCTGCCGGCTCGGGCCCAGGCGCGCATGGCCGAATTGTTCGCAAAGACTTCTCCGCGCTAGACGAGGTGCGGAGTCCGACTGCCGGGGGAGGACGGCCCGGGGCCGGGGCGGCGCTTATCGCAGCGCAGCCCCGGCCCACGGCATTCCGGCCCTAGGCGTGGGCGAGGGCCGGCGCCTTTTCGCCGGTGTCCTGCCGGCGGTTTTCCACGATGGGTTCGAGATGCGCCTGGAAGTGGCGCAGGATCGGCGGCTCCCAGGTGATGCGGTAGCCGCGGCGGATGCTGGCGGCACGCGCCTTGATCTCGGCGAGGGCGTCGGCCATCACGTCGAGATGCGCCTGCGTATAGACACGGCGCGGGATGGCGAGGCGCGTGAACTCGAAATCGGCGCGCAATTGCCTGCCCGTGTCGGGATCGTTGCCGAGCATGTAGGAGCCGATGTCGCAGGTGCGGATGCCCGCCTCCCGGTAGAGCTCGATGGCCAGCACCTGGCCGGGGAACTCATCGTAGGGAATGTGCGGGAACATGGCGGCGGCGTCGACGAAGACGCCGTGTCCGCCGGCCGGCGCCTGGTAGACGACGCCGGCGTCGTCGAGCCGGGCGGCGAGATATTCGACCTGGCCGATGCGGTAGCGCAGATAGGCCTCGTCGATGCCTTCGTAAAGGCCGATGGCCAGCGCCTCGAGATCGCGGCCGGCCAGCCCGCCATAGGTGAAGAAGCCCTCATAGGCGATGCAGGCCGCCTTCACCTCAAGCTCCAGCGGCGAGTCCTTCTGCTTGACGCCGATCAGCCCGCCCATGTTCACGATGGCGTCCTTCTTGGCCGACATGGTGAAGCTGTCGCCATAGCTGAACATCTCGCGCACGATGGTCTTGATCGGCACGTCGGCATAGCCCGGCTCGTCGCGCTGGATGAAGAAGGCGTTCTCGGCATAGCGCGCGGCGTCGATGTTCACCGGAATGCCGTGGCGGCGCGCCACCGACGCGACGTCGCGCAGGTTCTGCATCGACACCGGCTGGCCGCCGGCCGAATTGTTGGTGACGGTGACGACGATGAGGCCGACCTTGTCGGCGCCATGCGCGGCGATCGCCGCCTCGAGCCTCGCGATATCCATGTTGCCCTTGAAGGGCACGCGGCGCCCCGGGTCGCGCGCCACGTCGACGACGCAGTCGACGCAGCGGGCGCCGGCGAGCTCGACATGGGCGCGGGTGGTGTCGAAGAAGGTGTTGGAGATGGCCACCTGTCCCGGCTTGAGCAGCAGGGGGAACAGCACTTTTTCGCCGGCGCGGCCCTGGTGCACGGGTTGCACGTAGCCATAGCCGAAGATGTCCCTGGCCGCCTCGGCGAGACGGAAATAGGACGAGGCGCCGGCATAGGCCTCGTCGGCGCTGATGACGCCCGCCCATTGCGCCTGGCTCATCGCCCCGGTGCCGGAATCGGTGAGTAGATCGATGTAACAGTCATCGCTGGCGAGGCCGAAGACGTTGTAGTGGGCCTTGCGGATGCGTTCTTCCCGCTCCGCGTGCGTGAGCATGCGGATCGGTTCGACGGATTTGATGCGGAAGGGTTCTGGAATATACCTGACGGCCATGACGAGCTCCTCTGGCAACGGTCATGACACCCCGGTCGTCGTGATGTGACTGGCGGACAGCGTCTCGGGCGCGCCGGCATATGAGCGGGCGCGGCGACCATGTGGGTCGCAGCGAGCATCTTTCAGAGTGGGCCGCGGCCTGTCAACAAACCGCGCTGTCGCATGGGCTCAGACGGCGATGGTCGCCCTGGCACCCCTGGCGAAGAGGCTCGCGAGATGCGCCGTCACCGCTGCACGGAAGCCGGCGTCGGCGGGCAGGTCGGCGCCGAAAACCTCGGGCAGCGCCAGCAGCGCGGCGGCGAGCGCTGCGGCGTCGGGGCCGGCCGCGTCGGCGCGGGCGCGCAGGCGGGGGGCCAGCGGATCCTTCACCTCGATGGGCGCCCCCTTTTCGTCGATACCCGTGATGTAGCGCATCCAGGCGGCGACGCCGAGCGCGAGCCGCCCATAGGGTCGGCCGGCGGCGACGTTGTCGCGGATGGTGCCGAGCAGGCGCTGCGGCAGCTTCTGGCTGCCGTCCATCGCGATCTGCCAGGTGCGGTGCTTGAGCGCGGGATTGGCGAAGCGTTCCAGCAGCCGGTCGCGATAGCGGGCGAGATCGCCTTCGGCCATCGGCAGGGTCGGCATGACCTCCTCGGTCATCAGGCCGCGGATCAGCCGGTGCATGGCCGGGTCGGCGATGGCGTCGCTCACGTAGTCGTAGCCGGCGAGGTAGCCGAGATAGGCGAGCGTCGAATGGCTGCCGTTGAGCATCCTGAGCTTCATCCGTTCGAAGGGCTCGACGTCGTCTACCATTTGCGCGCCGGCCAGCTCGAAGGCGGGGCGGCCGCTCGCGAAGCTGTCCTCGATCACCCATTGCGCGAACGGCTCGGTGACGATCGGCCAGGCGTCGTCGCGTCCGGTCGCGGCGCGCACCGTGGCGCGGTCGGCATCGGTGGTGGCGGGCACGATGCGGTCGACCATCGTGGCAGGGAAGGCGACATGCGCCTCGACATAGGCGGCGAGCCAGCGCGCGCGCAGCGCCGCGAAGCCGGCGACGATGCGGCGCGTCGTCCGGCCGTTGGCCGGCAGGTTGTCGCAGCTCAGCACGGTGAAGGGGGCGATCCCGGCCTCGCGCCGCAGTTCCAGCGCACGCACGATGAGGCCCGGCGCGCTCACCGGCGCTTCAGGATGGGCGAGGTCGTGCACGATGTCGGGGTGGTTCGGGTCGAGCGCGCCGGTCGCCGGATCGTGGCAGTACCCCTTTTCGGTGACGGTCAGCGAAACGATGCGGATGCGCGGGTCGACCATGAGCGCGATCAGCTCGGCGCGCTGCGTGTTGGCGTCGAGGATGTCGAGCACGGCGCCGATGGTGCGCGTGGTCATGCCGGACGCGTCGCGGATGGCGAGGGTGTAGAGGAAGTCCTGCGGCGCCAGCGCCTCGCGCGTGTCGGGTCGGCGCAGCGAGGCGCCGACGATGCCCCAGCGCGGATCGCGCGCGAGGAGGTCGTCGACATAGGCCGCCATATGCGCGCGATGGAAGGCGCCGATCCCGAGATGCACGATCCCGGGGGCAACCGCCGCGCGATCATAGGGCAAAGGCTGCGGCAGTGTCGCGGCGCTCAGGCGGTCGGTCATCTCGTCTCCTCATCCTGTCCGAGAGCTACCCCAAACCAGGCCCCGGTCGCCAGTAGCAGGCCAATATGCCGGTTGACGCGATGTAAGATGCACGTTACATCATATAACAGATAAAGGACTGGACATGAATCCCTACCCGCTCTCCCCGGACGATTTTGAAATGCCGCGTTCGCGTACCCTTGCCGACCAGGCTCTGGCGGGCCTGCGGGAGGGGATTTTGAGTGGCCGGCTCGCGCCGGGATCGGCGCTGTCGCTGAAGGCGATGGCGGAATGGCTGGGCATGAGCCCCACGCCGATCCGGGAAGCGCTACAGAAGCTCGCGCTTGAGGGGCTGGTCGACCTCGACAGCTTCAAGGGGGCGCGGGTAGCGCCGCTATCGGTCGACCATGTGCGGGATCTCTATTCGTGGCGCATTCTCATCGAAGTCGATGCGGTGCGCCGCGCCGTGCCGAACGTCACCGACGAAGCCGTGGAAGCGGCAACGCGCTGCCTCAAGGCCTATGGCGAAGCCTACGCCGCCAACCGCCCGGACATCGCCCGGCATCGGCACCGCGATCTGCACTTCGCGCTCTATGCGGCCAATCAGACCCAGTGGATCAGCCGGCTGGTGGATCCGCTCTGGCAGAACAGCGAGCGCTATCAGCGCATCGCCAGTTCCATGCGTGGGTCGGGGCCCGACCTCGTCGCCGAGCACCAGGTGCTGATCGACGCCTGGGTGTCACGCGACCCCGAGCGGGCGGCGGCAGCGATGGCCGACCACCTGAAGCGAAGCGTCGATCTCATCGTCAACTATCTCGAAAACAACAAATAGCGGCCGCGCCTCGCGGCGCGGTCCGCTCAACCTTCCCGACAACCAGAAAACGGCCACCATCATGAAGATCTGGTACCAGAGTTTCAGCTTTGCCTCGCCCGACCCGAGCGAGTCCTACCCGCGCATCCTGCGTGAATCCATGTTGGCGCTGTTCGACAAGGGTACTGAACTGACGTTCGGGAACATGACGCGAAGCATTCCGTCGGGCCATCACATGCATGTGGTGCAGACCTACGACATTCCCGAAATGTTGCGGAACCTCGTGCTTGCCGAGCAGAACGGCTACGACGCCGTCATCATCGGCAATGCGCTCGATCCCGGCCTGTTCGATGCGCGTTCGCTGCTGCGCATTCCCGTTCTCTCGATCGGCCAGAGCGCATTGCTGTTCTCGCAGCAGATCGGCACCAAGGCGCTCGTCATCGCTTCCGGGCGCAAGGCCATCCCCATCGTGCGCGAGAACATCCGGCGTTTCGGCCTCAGCGCGGGCGTGCAGGATGTCATCTCGGCGGCGGGAGACCTGTCGGTCAAGCAGATGACTTCGGCGTTCGACGACGCGGAGTTGCAGAAGACCGTCATCGATGCCTTCAAGACGAGCATCGCCAAGCATCTGACCGACGATACGGAGGTCATCGTGCCGATGGCCGGCATTCTGCAGGTGCTGCTCTACTATGCGGGCGTCACCGTGTTCGAAGGGCGCCCCATCGTTCCGGGCTATCTCGTCACCGGGCTTATGACCGAGATGGCAGCCAAGCTGCACAAGGTCGGCCTTTCCACCAGCAGCGTCGGCCAGTTCGCGCCGCTCGACGGGGCGCTGCGCGCCGAAGTCGAGCGGACCTGGCCCGAGTGGCTGCCCGCACGCAAGGAAGGAGCGGCCTGATGACCAAGACGCTCAAGGCAACGCCTGAAACCGTCCACTGGGGCTATTTCAGCAAATCGCTCGCACCGGTCCTCACGGTGGCCGATGGCGACACCGTCGAGGTCGAGACCTTCTCCTATCCACGGGGCGACAATTTTCCCGAGCTGCTGACGCCGGAGCTGCAGGTCATTCTCGACAAGGTGACCGACATCGGGCCTGGGCCCCACCTGCTGACCGGCCCGATTGCCGTCGAGGGTGCGCAGCCAGGCGACGTGCTCGCGGTCGAAATCGAGCAGATCGATCCCATTCTCGATCATGCCTACAACCGCATCCAGCCAGGCAAGGCCGGGCTGGGGCTGTTGCCCGAGGACTTCCCCGAAGGAAGGCTCACGCTGCTCACGCTCGACCGGCAGGCGCGCGAGATCGTGCTCAGCGACAAGATCCGCGTGCCCATGCGTTGTTTCTTCGGCATCATGGGCGTGGCGCCGGCCGAGGAAGAGCGCTGGACTTCGCGCGTGCCCGGGGAGTTCGGCGGGAATATCGACATCACCGAGCTGGTGGCGGGCGCGACGCTCTACCTGCCGGTGTTCAGGCCGGGCGGCCTGCTGTCCGTGGGCGACGGCCATTCGGGCCAGGGCGACGGCGAGGTCGACCTCAGCGCCTCGGAAACCTCGCTGCGCGGGCGGCTGAAGCTGTCGCTGCGGCGCGACATGGTGCTCAAGCGCCCGATGGTCGAGACGAAGACCCATATCATCACCACGGGCTTCGACGAGGATCTCGACGAGGCGGTCAAGATCGCGACACGCGACATGATCGAATGGCTCGTGACCCGGCACGGCATGGAGCGTCTCGATGCCTACCTGCTGTGCACGCTGGCGCTCGATCTGCGCATCTCGCAGGTCGTGAACCTGCGCAAGGGCGTTCACGCCATGCTGAGCAAGGCCATCTTCCGGTAGCACCACTCTCGCTGTACGCGCGGAGGGACGATGACGATTGTGCCATCGACAATGAGTGACCGGCTCATGCCACGGCTGCTGCGCGCGCTGCGCCGCGTGTCGCTGCTCGAGCTTGCTCTCTACCTGTTGCTGACGGCCATCGCCGTCGTTCCGATCGTGGTCCTCGTGCTGGGCTCGCTGACCGCGGCATCGCAGGGCTTCTCGGGGGCGCTGCTGGCAGGTGGCGTCACCTTCGCCAACTATGTCGCGCTGCTGGGCTCGCCGTCGTTCCAGTCGGCTCTCTCCAACACGGTGCTGACCTCGGCTGCCGGCGCGATCATCGCCATGCTGCTGGGCTCGTGGCTTGCCTTCCTCGTGGTGCGCACCGACATCCCCTTCAAGAGCTTCACGACGATCGTCGCCGTGGTGCCGTTCTTCGTGTCGGCGTTCGTGCACGCGTTCGCCTGGCTGGTCCTGGCCGATCCGCAGGTGGGCATCATCAACATGGTGCTCGCCGCGCTCGACTGGCCGCTGCGGCTCAACATCGCGTCGCTGGGTGGCGTCGCCTTCGTGCAGGGCCTCTACCACACGCCGTTCGTCTTCCTGTTCGTCACGGCGGCGCTCAGCATGGTCGATCCGTCGCTGGAAGAGGCGTCGCGCATGTCGGGGGCGGGCGTGTGGCGCATGGTCACGCGGGTGACGCTGCCCCTGGTCATGCCCGCCATCCTGTCCGGCGGTGTGCTCGTCTTCGCGCTGATGTCGGGGAATTTCGCCATCCCGTCGCTGCTGGGCACGTCGGCGCGGCTTGAGTTCATCACCTCGTCGATCTATCGCATGATGCAGTTTTCGCCGCCCAAGTTCGGCGAGGCGGCAACGGCCGGCGTCATCCTGATGCTCATCACGCTGGCGCTCTATGCGTTGCAGCGCCGCTATGTGGGCAGGCGCAACTACCTGTCGGTCACGGGCAAGGGCTTCCGCCCGCGCGTCATCAAGCTGCGCGGCCTGCGCTGGATCTGCACGCTCAGCGTGTTCGTCTACGCGCTGGTGGTCATCGTCATCCCGCTTGGCGCGCTGCTGCTGCGCTCGTCGCGACCATATTTCTACCTGTCGCAGCTCTCCGACCTGTGGAATCTCTCCCTGGTCAAATGGAGCAACTACGACCTGCTGCTCAGCTATTCGCAGGTTTCCCGCGCCCTCGGCAACACGGCGCTGCTCAGCGTCATGACGGCGGCGATCGGCGGCGTCCTGTTCTTTCTCATCGCCTATGGTGCCGAGCGCATGTCGGGCAAGGGGCTTCCGCTCGTCCGCTATCTGTCGACGCTGCCGGCGGCGATCCCGGGGATGGTGCTCGGCCTCTCCTATCTCTGGGTCGCGCTCTATCTGCCGCTGCCGCTCTACGGCACGATCTGGGTACTGCTCGTCAGCTATCTCGCGCGCTTCACGCCGCAGGGCGTCGGCAGCATCAGCTCGTCGATGCGCAGCCTGCACCCCGAGCTCGAGGAAGGCGCGCGCGTGGCGGGCGCCGGGCTGTGGCTCAGGCTGCGCGCCATCATGTTCCCGCTGTCCCGCCAGGGCATCCTGTCGGCGATGGTGTTGTGCTTCGTGCTGGCCGTGACGGAGCTTCACACCTCGATCCTGCTCTACACGGCCCGCACCACCGTGCTGTCGGTGGTGATGTACGAATTCTGGCAATCCGGCCAGTGGGGGGCAGCGGCCGCGCTGTCCATTATCCAGTCCCTGCTCGTGGTGTCAGTCCTGATCATCGCCTGGAAGGTGCTGGGAATATCGCTCTATCCCGAGCTCGGCAACGACAACAAGAAAAGCGCAAGCAATCAAACGGAGGACTAGATGAAGCTCATTGTCTCAATGGCGGCCATCGGACTTGCCGCCACAACTTTCGCAGCCGGCGCCTTCGCGCAGGACTCTGTCGAGAGCCTCTACGAGGCCGCCAAGGACGAAGGCCGCGTGGTCTTCTACACCTCGCAGGTCGGCGCGGTAGAACAACGTATCGCCGACAAATTTTCCGAGCGCTATCCCGGCATCGACGTGGAAGTCGTCTATGCCGGCGGTGGCGTGCTCTATGATCGGCTCACCGCCGAGGCGCAGGCCGGCCGCGACGAAGCGGACGTGCATCTGCAAAGCGACATGTCGCTGATGGAGCGACTGCAGGGGGCGGGGCTGCTGGCCCAGTGGAATCCGCCGGAGGCAGCCGTACTGCCCGCCGAGGATCGTGGCGACGGGTACTGGACCACCGTGGCCAACGTCGTCAACGTCATCATCTACAACAACCTCAAGGTTTCCGCCGAGGACGCGCCCAGGAGCTGGAGCGATCTGTTCGATCCCAAGTGGAAGGGGCGGATCGCCACGGTGCATATCGGGGGCGGCGGTCTGCCGTGGTCGCAGTTCTATTTCCTGCGCAAGACCTATCCCGACTCGTGGGAAAAGCTCGCCGCCAACGAACCGGCGATGTTCGACGGCGGCGGCGCGGTGCTGAATGCCGTTGTCTCGGGCACGTCCGACATCGGCCTGCTCGGCGCCTCGATCAGCCACACTGCGGTGGTGGACGGCGCGCCGATCACCGAGGTGGCGCCGAGCGACGGGTTGCCGGGTGTGAAGTACGGCATCGCCGTACTCGGGAAGGCACCGCATCCCAACGCCGCCCGGCTGTTCGTCAACTGGTACGTGTCCGAGGAAGGCCAGCGCACGCTGGTCGACATCCGTGGCGTGCTGAGCCCGCGCGACGACGTGCCGCCCGCTGCGACCTCGGTGGATACCACCGGCGTGGCCATCGTCGTGCCCACGCTCGCCGAGCTGGGCGCGGTGCGTGAGCAGTGGTTCGCCGAGTGGAACGAGACCTTCAATTATCTTCCCTGAGCGTTGAACACGCTGCCGGCCGTCTCGGCCGGCAGCGTCCTGCCGGTCGGTTTTGGAGTTGAACCAGCCATGTTTTCCTTTCTTGCCCGCTTCACGCTGGCGGCGGAGGCGCGAGGAGCGCGCCCGCGCTTTGGTCTGACGGACGGCCGGGTCTTCCGCGATCTGTCGTCCGGCGATAGCGACTGGAGCAGCTTCGTTGCAGCGTGCCACGCCGATTTTTCCGCTATCGAGGAGCGCAGCGCCGCGGCGCCGGCGCATGCCGCCGAAGATGTCGTGCTGCTGCCGCCGGTCGACGACGCCGCACGCATCTTCTGCGTGGCGCTCAACTATCGCAGCCATGTCGTCGAAATGAAGCGCGCGATCCCGCGGGCGCCGGTGATCTTCGTCAAGCCGGTGAGTGCGGTGGTTGCCGGCGGGGCGCCGATCGGCGGGCTGCAGATCGCGTCCTTTCTCGACTACGAGGCCGAGTTGGCCGTCGTCATCGGTGCGCCGGCCAGCGCCATCGGCGAAGCCGACGCTCCCGCCGTGGTGATGGGCGCAACATTGTTCAACGACGTGACGGGGCGCGACCTCATGTTCATCGACCCCAGCGACCGGACCATGCCCGACTGGTTTTCCGCGAAGTCGCTCGACGGGTCGTCGCCGATGGGACCCTGGATCCTGCCCCGCGCCCGTGGCGGCGACCCGGAGGCGCTGGCTTTCGAGATGACTCTCAACGGCGAGATCGTGCAGCGCGGGGCGCCGGACGACAAGATCTTCTCCACCGCCTATCTCATCAGCTACGTGTCGCAGCGCGTCGCGCTGAGGCCGGGCGACGTGATTGCCACGGGGACGCCTACCGGGACCGGCAAGGGGCGGGGTGTGCCGCTCAAGGCGGGAGACCGGCTTGCGGTGACGTGCCGCGAAATCGGCCGGTTGGACAATCAGGTCCGATAGAAACCGAGAGTAGCGCCATGCGAATTGCAATTTCGGGAATGAAGAAGTCCTACGGGCTGGTGCCTGCGGTGCACGGGCTGGATCTCGCCGTCGAGCAGGGCGAGTTCATCGTGCTGCTCGGGCCGAGCGGCTGCGGAAAGACAACGTCTCTCCGGTGCCTTGCCGGACTTGAGGAGCCCGACGACGGCGAAATCAGCATTGGCGACAAGGTCGTCTTTTCCGGCCGCACGGGCGTGTTTGTGCCGCCCGAAGGGCGCAACATCGGCATGATCTTTCAATCCTACGCGTTGTGGCCGCACATGACCGTGGCGGAGAACGTCGCCTTTCCGTTGCGGGCCCGCAAGATGGGTCGCGACGACGCGGCGCGGCGCGTCAAGGAGGTCCTGGGCATCGTCGGGCTCGAAGCGTTCGGGGACCGGTCCGCCTCGCTGCTCAGCGGCGGGCAGAAGCAGCGCGTGGCGCTGGCCCGCGCACTCGCGCCCAAGCCCGCGGCACTGCTGCTCGACGAACCGCTGAGCAACCTCGATCTGCAACTGCGTCATCACCTGCGGCGCGAGCTCAAGGACATCCAGCGCTCGTCGGGCGCCACCTCGGTGTTCGTCACGCATGACCAGGGCGAGGCGGCCGCGCTGGCCGACCGCGTCGTGGTGATGCGCAATGGCCGGGTCGAGCAGGTGGCAGCGCCCGAGGTGCTGTTCGCGCGTCCCGCAAGCAGTTTTGTGGTGGAGTTTCTCGGCATCGAGAATCTGTTCCCGGTGCGCGACGTCGCCGCGCTGTCCGCCGGGCGCTATCGTGGACGTGGACCGGGCGGGATCGAGGTTCAGGGCTTCGGTGAGGTCGACCTCGCGGCCGGCGGCGAACTGCTCGTATGGTTTCGGTCCGACGCGGTACGTCCCGTGGCCGAACAGGGCGCGGGCGGTCCCAACCAGTTTCGCACCCGCGTGCTGCGGCGCGTCTTCACGGGGACCGGCTACGACTACCAGCTCGCCCTGAGCGCGGGCGATCCAGATGCCACGGTCGGCTTGCAGATGAGCATGGGGCGCGGCCGGCAGTTCGAGGTGGGCCAGGAGATCGCGGTCGCGGTCGACCCAGCGGATCTCGGCTTCGTCGTGCGCTCGCAATAGCCGGCGGCGCGCCGCCGCGGTGCATGCCGCTCACGCGGCCGCGCGCCGCGCCGCGAGCTCGATGGTCGTGGTGCCCAGCCGCTCGCTGGTCACCGCTATGGTTATCAGGCCGGTGCCGGTGGCTTCGACCCAGAAGCCGGCAGCGCCGCCGCGCAGCGGCACGAGGCGGGGGCCGAGGCGGCGGCCGGCGCCGCCCACCTCGATGATGACCGGCTCGAACAGGAAGGGCAGCTTGTTGCCGGCCTGGTCGAGCGCCCGCACCATGACGCGCACGGCCTCGTGCGGTTCGAGCGCGGCGGCGTCGGCCACCACTTCGAGCGTCGTCGGCAGCGGGTCGGCGACGAAGCGCAGCTCCTTCACCGGCACGCCGCCGATGAGGCCGGTGATGGTCACGTCGCGCCATTCCATGCCCCAGCGGCCGAGCTCCGCCTCGGTGAAGTGCTGCCGATCGATGATCACCGGCGGGTGCGGCAGGTGCGGAAAACTCTCGCGGTCGGCCGCAATGCGCCTTGGCGCCTCGTCGCCATAGGCGATCTCCACCGCATCGCAATTGGTGAGCACGATGAGCGGCAGCGTGCCGCCGATATTGCGCTCGCCGCGGGCCCAGACGGTCACCGGCTGCAACACGATCGCCTCGGCCGGCGCGCACTGGCTGGCATAGGCGTAGGCGGCGAATTTCGGCTCGCGAAACATGTCCATCACGCCGTGATGGCAGATGCGGTCGCCCGAGCCGAAATCCTTGTGGGTATTGTAGTCGAAGGCGCACCAGCCGATGCAGCCGGCAATCCCGGGATCGCCATAGGCGGCGTTCAGTACCTCGAGGTGGCGGCGGACATGCTCGGCCTGGCGTTGCTCCTGGTCGTAGCTCTTGGTGGGGAACATGTGCCCGCCGAATTCGGTGATCATGTAGGGCACGGTCCGGTCGAGCCCGGTCACCTCGCGCTGCGGCCTGAGCGGTGTGCGCGGGCGGTTGCCGCCCAGCTCCTCGTTGCCGAGGATGAAGTCGTTCATGGTGTAGACGTCTTCGAGCAGCTCGCTGTCGGTGATGTAGCGCACGCCGCCGGTCGGCCGCGTCGGGTCGAGCTCGTGCGCCACGCGGTTGGTCTCGGCGTAGAAGTCGTGATCGTCGACGGATTCGTTGATGCGCACGCCCCAGATGACGATGGAGGGGTGGTTCCAGTCGCGGCGGATCATGCGGCGTACGTTCTCCACCGCCTCGGCCTTCCACGCCGCGCCGCCGACATGCTGCCAGCCGGGGATCTCCTCGAAGACGAGCAGGCCCAGCTCGTCGCAGCGGCGCAGGAAATGCCTGCTCTGCGGATAGTGCGAGGTGCGCACCATGTTGACGTGCAGCTCGCGCTTGAGGATTTCGGCGTCGCGCTCCTGGGCGGTGCGGCCGAGCGCGTAACCGACATAGGGGAAGCTCTGGTGGCGGTTGAGGCCGCGCAGCTTCAGCGGCCGGCCGTTGAGCCGGAACCCCTGCGCGGTGAATTCGGCGGTACGGAAGCCGAAGCGTTCGCTGAGCGCGTCGCGGCCGTAGGGCGTCTCGAGCGCAAGCTCCAGCGTATAGAGCACGGGGCGGTCGAGATCCCACAGCGCGATGTCGCGCAGGCCGGCGATGTGCAGTCTCACCGGGGTGCCGTCGACCGGCGTTTCGGCGCTGCCCAGGGCCGTGCCGTCGGCCGCCCTTACGGTGGCGGTCAGCCGACCCGAAACCGGGTGGCCCTGCGGATTGTCGAAGTCGATGGCGACGGTCACCGTCTTCGTCGCGGCCAGCGCGTCGGGCGTTTCGATCTTGGCCGTGCCGATGGATACCGGCGCGCTGATGCGCAGCGCCGCCTCGCGATAGATGCCGGCATAGGTCAGATAGTCGATGCGGCCGCCGAAGGGCGGGATGTCGGGGTTCTCGCTGCCGTCGATGGCGACGGTCACGAGGTTGTCGCCCGGGTGGAGATGGCCGGTGAGGCGTGCAGAGAAGGGGGTGTAGCCGTCCTTGTGCCGCGTCAGCTCGACGCCGTTGAGGAAAACTACGGCATTGGCCATCGCGCCCTCGAAGAGCAGCGCCACCTCCCTGCCGGTCCAGGCCGGATCGGCGCGGAACGCCTTCTGGTAGGTGAAGCGGCGCTGGTAGCTGGTCTCGTCGCCATAGGCGAAGGGCAGCTCGACGGCACTGTGCGGCAGGCGTACGGCCGCGCCGGGCGCGAGCCCGGTCGTCAGGGCGCTGTCGAAACCATCGTGGAATACCCAGCCGTCGTTGAAGTCGAGCGCGGACCGCATGATGCGCCAGTGTTAGCGGGGCGGTTTTCGGCACGCAAGATTGGCAGCCGCCTCCCGGTCCCGGCTATTCGGCCGGGACGACCCTCGGGGTGCGGGGCCGGTCGGCTTCGACGAAGCGCCACAGCACGAGGCAGGCGACCACCGCCACCAGCGTCTCGAGCACGTAGATCGCCGCAAACATGCCGGTGACGCCGGCCAGCCAGGCGGCTGCGGCGACGGCGATGGCGGCGACGATGTTGGCACCATTGTAGATCAGCGCGCGCACGTCCTGCCGGCCGGCGGCGCCGAAGGCCTCGAGCGCGATGGCGGCGATGGCGACAGGGATCACGACGAAGCTCAGGGCCTGCGTGAAGCCGACCATCGAGGTATATTCGGAGCCGAACAGCACCGGCATCAGCGGTGCCAGCAGATAGACGGCGAGGGCGGCGCAGATGGCGATGCCGAGGCCGGCGCCCATGACGCGCAGCACGCGGCCGAAGGCGGCGTGAAAGCCGTGCACCAGCACTATGGCCGAGCCGGGATAGATCAGCCGGTTGAGCGCCTCGATGGACAGGTACGAGCTGTCGAGCACGCGCCGCGCCACGCCGTAGGAGCTGACGACCTCGGCCGAGGCGACAAAGCCGAGTACGACGATGTCGGTGTTCTGGCGCACCGCCTTGAAGATGAACTGCGTGGAGAACAGGGCGCCGATGCCGATCTCCTCGCGCAGCAGCGCGAGGCGCGGACGGCCCAGCCGCAGGATCAGCAACAGCGCCACCAGCGCCACGATGGCGTGCGCGGCAAAGAACCACACGGCCCAGTCGGCTACCGTCGCGACGCCGAAGACGAGGCAGGCAAGGGCGGCCGCGGCGGCGCGGATGAGTCCGAAGCCGGCCTCGAGCGTATTGGCGACGGCGAACTTCTCCTGCGCGATATAGGCGGCGCTGGCGAGCGACACGAAGCGCAGGATCAGTACCGTGCTCACCAGCAGCAGGCCGATCGTGAGCACCGGCAGCGGCACGATGAAGGGCAGCACCGCCACGCCGCCGACGAGCAGCAGCGCCGCGGTACCGAAGGTCAGCAGCAAAGCGTGGCCCATGAGCCGCGGATAGTCGGCGGGGTCGCGCGCAATGCGACGCATCAGGCTCTCCTGCGCGCCGAGCCCGCAGACCTGCACGGCAACATTGGTGAAGGCGGTGAGGGTGACGTAGAGGGCGAATTCGCCGGCGCCGAGCGCCCGCGCCAGAATGGCAAAGGTCACGAGCTGGGCGAGGCTCGACACGATGAGGCTGCCGCCCGAGCCGAGATAGCTCAGCGCCATTGGAACAATTTTCTTAAAGATGTTCCCTTCCGCCACTCGTGGCGCTCTCCAAGCAGGCTGGGCCGACGCTCCCGGGCCTTCGCATCGCACATTGCGGGGCGGCGCGCGCGGCTTCAGTGGCGATGCGGTTAACGCCGGTGCCGAGGTTAACCAAGTCTTGCAAACCCGGCCCCGGCGGCGGTCGCGTGGCCCTATAAGCGGAGCGATCGATCACGGCAGCGACGAAGGTCCGGCGGCATGTACAGCACCCTCGACAGCGGCAAGGCTCCCGATGCGTCCGGGCTGCGGCGGCTCGCCCGCCGCGACCTGCCGTCGACGCCGCGCGTGCCGCCGCGCGCCGCACCGTCCCCTGCCGCGGCGCCGGCGGCATTTTCCTGGCCGCGGGTCAGTCTCGAGCTGATGCTGACATGGCTGCGCCTCGGCCTTCTCTGGATCGCCGTTCTGGCGGCGGTCGGCGTCGCTTCCGGCATCGGCTACACCATGCTGGCCAAGCCGAAATATACCGCCTATGCCGACCTCATCATCGATCCGGCCAATCTGCAGGTGATGAGCAACGACGTCTATCAGCGCGCCTTCGACCAGGCGGCGCAGATCCTGGCGGTGGAGAGCAAGCTGCGCGTGCTCACCTCCGGCAACGTGCTGCGGCGTGTCGCGACCGACCTGCGACTGGCCGAAGATCCCGAATTCCAGCCGCAGGCGGGGCTGTTCGGCGCCGGCGACGCAGCGCCCGCCACCGACCCGGTGCTCGATGCCGTCGGCATCCTCGAAAAGAAGATAGGGGCGTGGCGCGAGGAGCGGTCCTTCGTGGTGACGCTGGCGGTGTCCACCGAGGCCGCAGAGAAGTCGGCGCGTATCGCCACGGCGCTGGTCGAGGCGTTCAAGTCGGAGCTGGCGCGCGGCGAAGCCGACGGCGTGAGCCGCGCTGCCGTCGCGCTCACCGACAGGCTGGCCGAGCTCAAGGCCGGCGTTACCGCCGCCGAGGATGCGGTGGCCGATTTCCGGCGCACGCACGACCTGCAGGAGAGCCAGGGCGAACTGGTCAGCACCGGCACGCTGACGACGCTCAACGCACAGGTCGCCGACGCGCAGAAGGCGCTGATCTCTGCCGAGTCGCGCTATCGCGAGCTCACCGACCCTGCGTCGGGCCGCAGCAATGCGGACGCCGTCGACACGGCGACAATGGTGCAACTGCGCACCCAGTACAGCATCCTCAAGCAGCAGACGGACGCGGCGGCCAGCACCTATGGTCCGCTGCATCCGGCGCGGGCGACCGCCGAGCGCCAGCTCGCCGGCCTCGCCCAGCAGATTGCCGAGGAAACGCGGCGCGCGGTGCAGGCAGCGCGGCTCGAGCTCGAGCAGGCGCGCGGCACGCTGGCCGAGCTTGAGACGCAGGCGCGGACGGCGCGCGACACCGTTGCCAGCGACGGCCAGGCGCTGGTGCAGCTGCGTGAGCTCGAGCGCGACGCCAAGGCGAAGTCCGAGGTCTATGAGGCCTTCCTGACGCGGGCCGGCGAAGTCGCCGGGCGCGAGCAGCTCGACACTACCAATGTGCGGGTCATCTCGCCGGCGACGCCGCCGGGCGCGCGCAGCTGGCCGCCCAAGATGATGGTCAGCGCCGGTCTCGGCGGCTTCGCCGGCGGCGCGCTCGGTATCGCGCTAGCGCTCGGGCTCGGCTTTCTTGCCGAAACCAGGCGGCTCCGGGCCTAGGGGCGCGGCATGGCGGCAGGGCGCGGCGAGGCGGCGGCGGGCGGCGGGACGATGGTGCGGGCGGCGCTGTTCTTCGCCATGCTCGCCTACTACTGGATCTCGCTCGCGCCGTTTCCCGATCTCACCCTCGCCAGCAACGCCGACCCGTGGGCGGGCAATTCCAACACGCTCAACCAGGCCGTGGCGATCGTGCTGTTCGCGACCCTCGTGGTCTTCGCGCTGCGCCATCCGCTGGTCCGCGAAGTGGCGCAGCCGCGCCTGCTGCTCGGGCTGATCTTCGGCTGGCTGGTGATCACCGCGCTGCTCGCCGGCGACCCGATGACGGCGCTGCGGCGCGTGGTGATGGCCGGCATGGTGTGCGTCGGCGCCAGCATCTTCCTGCTGCTGCCGCGCGACGAGAAGCACTTCGCCCGGCTGCTGGGCACCGCGCTGCTGCTGTTGCTGGCGCTCGCCTATTGGGGCGTCTGGTTCTGGCCGGCGCGCGCCATCCACCTTGCCAGCGATGTCGTCGAGCCGCAGCTCGCCGGCCTGTGGCGCGGCTTCTTCGCGCACAAGAACACCGCCGCCGCGGCCATGACGTTTGCCGTCTTCGGCGGGATGTTCGTGTGGGCGCGCTGGTCGCGCCTCGCCGGGGCGCTGATCGTCGTGGGGGCGCTCTATTTCCTCGTCAACAGCGGCGGCAAGACCTCGCTGGCGCTGCTGCCGCTGGTGCTCGGCTTCACCTATGTCTTCGAGCGCGTCCGCGGCTCGCGCTACCTCCTCGTGGTGGGTGGCATCGGGGTGTTCAACCTCGTGGTGGTCGGCTCCGCCGTCCTCGCGCCCTTTCGCGACTTCGTCGCCAGCCTTGGCGTCGATGCGTCCTTCACCGACCGCACCGCCATCTGGCAGTTCGCCTTCGACGCCTTTGCCAGCCGGCCGCTGACCGGCTACGGCTTCACCTCGTTCTGGCAGACCGGCTCGCTGGTCTATGGCGGCGGTACGCTCGAGACCTGGGCCGTGACGGCGGCCAACGCCCACAATGCCTATCTCGACACGCTGCTGACCGCCGGCGTGCCGGGCCTCGTTCTCGTCGTCGTCTGGCTGCTCTTCCGCCCCATCGCCGACGTGGCGCGAGCCGAGGCGAGCGGCAACGACCCGCTGCTGACCCGCCTGTTCCTGCGCCTGTGGCTCTACGGCATCTTCGCGTCGAGCCTCGAGAGCTTCTTCTTTGCCAATGGCGGGCCGGTCTGGTTCACCATGCTGATCGGCGTGTTCGGCCTCGGCATGCAGGGGCGCAGCGCGCTGGTGGTCGCCCCGCAGGCGAGCTGGAGGTTTGCCCATGTCTAGCTTCGGTTTTACCGATCGGCTCGCCAATGCCCTGGTGCGCCGCTGGCCGGTGCGGCGGCACGATATCGCACTCGAGCGTGCCATCGTCAGCTTCAGCTTCGACGACGTGCCGGAATCGGCGTTCCAGAACGGCGCGCCGCTGCTCGAGGACGAAGGCGTGCGCGGCACCTTCTATGCTGCTGGCGGGATCGCCGGCCAGCTGCATGACGGCTTCGAGATCATGAAGCCCGAGCACTACGCGGCGCTGGCGGCGCGGGGCCACGAGATCGGTCATCACGGCTTCGCCCATCGCCAGCCGGTGGCGCTGGGCCGCCGGTTTCGCGAGGACGTGGAGGCGAACGACGCCTTCCTCGCCGCCACGGTGCCGGGCCGCGTGCGCAACTACGCCTATCCCTACGGGCTGAGCTCGCCGCGCGCCCGGCGTGTCCTCGCGCCGCGCTTTCGCAGCCTGCGCAGCGCCCACTCCGGCATCAATGCCGGTCCCATCGACCTCGATTATCTGCGCGCCGTCGACATCTGGGCCGGCGCGGTGCCCGAGCGGCTGTCGGAATGGATCGCCGAGGCCGTGGCCCGGCGCGGCTGGCTGATCTTTTTCACGCACGAAGTGCGCGACGGGCATGGCCGCTTCGGCTGCACGCCGGCGCTCCTGCGCCGCGTCGTGCGCGAAACCCTGGCGGCAGGCTGCGAGGTCCTGCCAATAGACGCGGCGCTCGATCGTGTGGAGGCACCGGCATGAGCATCAATCTCATCACCCCCAGCTACTGGCGCGATTTCGAGCAGTGCCGGCTGCTCTGCGATACCGTCGATACCTATGTCACCGGCTATGATCGCCATCTCATCGTCGTCGCGCCCGAGGACCTGGCGCTGTTCTCAAGCCTCGCCGGCCCGCGGCGCGAGATCGTCAATGCCGACGACGTGGTGCCGGTCAGGCTGTGGTCGCCGCCCGTGCGCTGGCGTGGCCGACGCTATTTCTGGGGGGCCGGCCTCGCCGCGCCGGTCTATGGCTGGCACCTGCAGCAGGTGCGCAAGATCGGCATAACGCTGGCGCAGGATGCCGAACGGGCCATGCATCTCGATTCCGACGTCTGTTTCATCAGGCCATACGATGTCGGGCCGCTCGCCGAGGGGCCGCTGCCGCTCGCCTGCGCGCCCGGCGCCATCGACGAGCGCCTGCCGCGCCATGTGCACTGGCACGCCAACGCCTATCGCGCCCTTGGGCTCACGCCGCCGCCGCTGCCGGGCGACGACTTCATCAGCCCGATGGTCGTGTGGGAGCGCGCCAGCGTCGCTGCGATGGTGGCGCGCATCGGTGCCGACTGGCCGACGCGCCTGCTGCGGCTGCGCGAGTTCTCGGAATATCTGCTCTATGGTGCGGCGGTGGCGACCGACCCGGCGCTCATGGCCCGGCATCGGCTCGTCCCCGCGGCCCCCTGCAAGGTCTACTGGGACGGGCCGGCGCTCGACCGCGCCGGGCTGGAGCGCTTCATGGCCGGGATGGACCCCGCGCAGGTCGCCATCATGCTGCAATCCTTCACGCAGACGCCTGCCGCGCTCGTCCGCAATCTCGTCCTCGCCGCTGCCCGCGAGGCCGTGGCATGAAGGCCTTCCATCCCCATGCGGTGGTGGTCGTGCCGACCTTCCGGCGGCCGCAGATGCTGTGCGCCACGCTCGCCTCGCTCAAGGCGCAGCAGACCGACATGCCCTTCGTCGTGCTGGTGGTCGAAAACGATGCCGGGGGGCTGGCGGGCCAGCACGCCGCCTTCGACTTCTTCGCGCGCGAGCGGCTCAACGGCGTCACCATCGTCGCGGCGGAGCAGGGCAATGTCGCCGCCATCAATGCCGGCTTCGCGGCGGCGCTCGACCGCTTTCCGTCCGCCGAGCACATCCTGATGATCGACGACGACGAGGTGGCGTCGCCGCACTGGCTCGCGCGCATGGTCGGCGCCGCCGAGCGGTCGGGCGCGGGGATCGTCGGCGGCCCGGTCAATCCCCGCTTCGAGGCCAGCGTCGAGCGTGGCCTGCGCGAGCATCCGGTGTTCTGGCCGATCAGCGCTCCTACCGGCAGCCTGCCGATGATCTACGGTTCTGGCAATTGCCTCATCCGCCGCTCGGTGTTCGCGCGGCTGGGGCTGCCGGCCTTCGATCCGGCCTTCAACTTCCTCGGTGGCGGCGATACCGACTTCTTCACGCGTGCCCGTCTCGCCGGCGTGCGCTTCTACTGGCAGGCCGACGCGCTCGTCACCGAAACCGTGCCGGCGACGCGCACCGTGCCGCGCTGGGTGCTGAAGCGTGGGCTCAGGATCGGCGCGATCAACCGGCGCATCGAGCGCAAGCGCCGGCCGGCGCCGCTGGTCGTCGCCAAGGATCTCGCCATTCTCGGCCTTGCGCCGTTCCGCTTCGTGCGCGAACTGGTGCGCTCGCGCAGCCTGTTGCGCGCCGCCCATCCGGTCAGCATTGCGCTCGGCCGGCTGCTCTCCAGCGGCGGCATCGAGACGGGCCAGTACCGGGCGGGGCGGTGAGCATGCGCCACCTCGTCCTCGTTTCCGACGCCGAGGCCACCTGCGGCGTCGAAGAGTTCGCCCGGCAGATGGCGCAGCGCGCCGACGCCGTCGCACGCCCGCTCGGCAGCGCGCTCGGCACGGCCGACGATGTGGTGCTCAACCTGCCCGTCCTCGCCTGGAAGAAGCGGCTGATCGCGCCCATCGTCACGGCGGCACGGGCGCGCCTCGCCGGCCGGCAGGTGACGGTCGTCCTGCACGAATGGGCCGACCTCAAGCTGGCGCGCCGCCTCTCCTACCTGCCGCTGCTGCCGCTCGCCACGCGCCTGCTGTTCTCGTCGCCCGAGGTGCGCGCGCAGTTCGAGGCGACGCCCGTCTCGCGGGTGGTGACGCGGGCGCGCGGCATCATGCCGATCCCGCCGAATTTTTCCGTGCCCGAATGGACGCAGGGCTCGGGGCTGACCGACAGGCTCGCAGCGGCGCGCGCGGCCGGGCGCCTCGTCGTCGCGCAGTTCGGCTCGATTTATCTGCGCAAGGACCCGCTGGCCTTTCTCGCCGCCATTGCCGAACTGGGGCGGCGCGGCGTCGACGTGGAAGCGCTGATGATCGGCGGCTTCGTGCGCGACAGCGGCGATGTCGAGGGCGTCTTCACTGCCGAGGTGGCGCGGCTCGGGCTCGCCGGCCGGGTCACCGTCACCGGCTATGTGCGCGGCGCGCCCGAGCTCTACGGGCTGTTCGCGCAGGTCGATGCGTTTCTTTACCCGCTCAGCGAGGGGCTGACCTCGCGGCGCGCCAGCGTGCTGGCGGCGGCGCTGTCGGGCCGCCCGGTGGTGGTCAGCGCCCCGGCCCGTGCCGATGCGCTCGCGCACCACGCGCTGTTCCGCACGCTGGTCGAGCGCGGCGCCATCCAGCTCGTGCCGCGCGGCGCCGGCGTCGGCGCGCTGGCCGACGCGATCCTGGCGACGCGGGGGGTGCCCGCCAAGCCGTTCAACGTGACGCGCGAGGTCGAGGCCGTGTGGGCCGATGCGATCGCCGCGCTCGAGGGGACAGCCTGATGGCCGACGCATTCCATCTCACCATCCACGAGGGCATCCCGGCCGACTGGCCGGGCGTGCATGATCTCGGCGCGGCGCGCGCGCATGTCTTTCAGACGCGGGAGTTCATGGGCGTGTGGGCCGAAACGTTCGGCGCCGCGCCGTCGATCGCGCCGCGCTTCGTCGACGTGCGCGACGGCGAGGGGGCGCTCGTCCTGCGCCTGCCGCTCGCCATCGAGACGGTCGGGGGCCTGCGCGTCCTCGGTTTCGCCGACCAGAGCTGCGCCGACTACAATGCGCCCATCCTCTATCCCACCACTGTTGTCTGGACGGCGGAACGCGCCGCGGCGCTGTGGGCCCAGATCGAGACCGCGCTCGGGCCCCTCGACAAGGTGGTACTCGACAAGATGCCGGCGGCGGTCGGCGACTGCGTCAACCCGCTGTATCTCATCGCCGGCGAGGCGAACCCCGAATCCTGCCACGGCTCCAACCTGACACTCACCTGGCAGAAGGTCATGGAGACGCAGGCGCAGCTCAAGACGCTGAAGCGCAAGATGCGGGCCGTCGAAAAGCTCGGCGAGGTCCGCTTCCTCGTCGCCCGCACGGCGGCCGAGCGCCAGCGCCTGCTCGCCGTGCTGCTGGCCCAGAAGCAGCGCCGCTTCGAGGATACGCGCGTCCCCGGCTTTGCCGAAAACCCCCTGCCCAGGGCGTTTTTCGAGCGCGCCACGGAGGTCTTCGGAGCGGCCGGCGACCTGTATCTCGCCGGGCTCGAGGTCAATGGCGAGCTCGTCGCGACGAGCTGGGGCGTGGCGCTCGGCGCGACCATCTACGAGCTGATGATCGGTTTCGAATCCGGCGACTGGGCGAAGCATTCGCCCGGCCGCATCCTCAATGTGCGCTATCTCGAATGGGCCAAGGCCGAGGGCTTCACCTATGTCGACCACGGCATCGGCGACGAGAGCTGGAAGCACGAGAACTGCGACACGCATGTGCCGCTCGGCCGGCTCGTCGCCGTGCGCTCGGCCAAGGCGCAGCGGGCAGCGGCGCGCGACGCGCTGGTGGCGCGGCTGCGCGGCACGGCGCTCTATGCGCGGCTGCGGCCGTACAAATGGATCGTCAAGCGCGCCATCGAAAAGCGGCTGAAGCGGGCGGCCTGAGGCCGCCCCTAGTCATCATGGCAGGCGTAGCCGGCGCCGGCTCACACCGCTCGATTTCGTGGTCAGCAGCACCCACACGGCGTGCGGGCTGGTGACGAAGTGGCGCCAGAACAGCCGGCGTGGCTCCTGCCATACGCGATAGGCCCATTCCATGCTCGTCGCCTGCATCCAGGCCGGCGCGCGCTTGGCCGAGCCGGAGAGGAAGTTGAACAGGCCGCCGCTGGTCTTCACCACGCCGACATCGGGCAGCAGGTGCTTGTAGGTGTCGTAGAAGCGCTGCTCGTAGGGCACGCCGAGGGCGAGCCACAGGATGTCGGGCCTGAGCGCATTGATTTCCCTGAGCCGCTCGGGCCATTCCGCCGCGCTGTGATAGCCGTGCAGGCGGCCCGCCACCTGAATGTGGGGGTAAAGCCGCTGCATGTTGGCCACTGCCTTGGCGTTCTCCTCCTCAGTGGCGCCGAGAAAGAACATCGTCACCGGCCGCTGCTCGGCCAGGCGCGCGACATCGTGCACGAGGTCGGTGGTCG
>JBDHTK010000004.1:0-37832 GCA_039808625.1 Devosia sp.
GAGGAGTTGCAGAAGCAGAACGTGCCCAACGAGCTGCGCGGCGACGGCGACACCATCCTCGTGCCGCGCGACCAGATCACCACCATCCGCATGACGCTGGCGCAGAACGGCCTGCCGACGCGCGGCCAGGTGGGCTACGAGATCTTCGACCAGCAGAACACGCTGGGCGCCACCAGCTTCGTGCAGAACATCAACAATGTGCGCGCCCTCGAAGGCGAACTGGCGCGCACCATCACCTCGCTGGCGCGCATCAAGTCGGCACGCGTGCACCTCGTGCTGCCCGAGCGCGCCCTGTTCTCGCGCGACAAGAAGGAGCCGACCGCCTCGATCGTGCTCGCCGTGCGCGGCGACCTGTCGGCCGGCGAAGTGCGCGCCATCCAGCATCTCGTCTCCTCGGCGGTCGAGGGGCTGACGCCCAACCACGTCTCCATCGTCGACAATGCCGGCAACCTGCTGGCCGCCGGCGTCGGCGCCGACGACGCGACGACGCTGCTCGCCACCGAGTCCGAGGAGCGCCGCGTCGGCGTCGAGAACCGCCTGAAGCAGCGCATCGAGGACCTGCTCGCCAATATCGTCGGCGACGGCAGGGCACGCGTGCAGGTGAGCGCCGAACTTGACCTGACCCGCGTCACCCGCACCTCGCGCACCTTCGACCCGGAAAGCCAGGTGGTGCGCTCGGCCCAGACCAAGGAATCGGAGAACTCGACCAACGCGCCGGGCGCCGACGGCCAGGTGAGCGCCTCGACGCAATTGCCGGGCACGCAGGCGGCGGCCGGCAGCGGCACGCAGTCCGAGCTCGGCACGACGACGGAAGAGGTCACCAATTACGAGATCTCCGAGGTCAACTCGACCGAGATGACCGACCCCGGCGCCATCAAGCGCCTGTCGGTGGCGGTGGTCGTCGACGGCACCTACACCACGGGCGCCGACGGCAGCGCCGTCTACGCGCCGCGCGACCAGGCGATGCTCGACCAGATCCAGGCGCTGGTGCGCTCGGCCATCGGCTATGACGAGGCGCGTGGCGACCAGCTGACCGTCGCCAACCTGCAGTTCGCCGTCGGCCCGACGCCGCCGGCGCTCGGCACCGCCGGGCCGGGCATGTTCGACTTCACCCGCGACGACCTCATCAACGCCGCCGAGATGCTGGTGACGCTGGTGATCGCGCTGGCGCTGGTGTTCTTCATCATGCGTCCGCTGCTCAAGCGCGTGCTGTCGCCCGAGACCGGGCCGCTGGCGCTGCCGATGAGCGCCGAGGTCGGCGCCGCCGCCGAGCCGCCGCTGCCGCTCCCCCCCGACATGCCCGAGGGGCAGCCCGCCGCGCCCCCGCCCGTGCCCACCTGGGTGCAGGACGCGCGCCAGGTCGGCGCCGCGCAGGCGGCGACCATGAAGACCGTCGGCGCGCTCGTGCAGGACAACCCCAAGCAGGCCGCGCTGATCGTGCGTGACTGGCTGTCGAGCGCCGTATGAGCACGCCCGCCATGAGTACCGCCATGAGTACCCACACCAGCACCCAGCTCACCGCCCCGCCGATGGCGCAGGCCATCACCCGGCAGTTGCAGATCGGCGGCGACGCCACGCATCGCGAGCTCAGCGGCGACGAGAAGGCCGCCGTGCTGCTGCTCTCGCTCGGCCCCGATTTCGGCCGCCCCATCCTCGAGGAACTCGACGAGATGGAGATCAAGGCGCTGTCGCGCACGATGGTGCGGCTGGGCGCCATCACCCAGAACATGCTCGACGCGCTGTTCGCCGAGTTCGTCACCTCCATCGCCGCCAACGGCACGGTGTCGGGCAATTCCGACACCACGCAGCGCCTGCTGCTGTCGTTCCTGCCGCCCGACCGGGTCGACGCCATCATGGAGGAAATCCGCGGGCCGGCCGGCCGCAACATGTGGGAGAAGCTCTCCAACGTGCAGGAGGACGTGCTCGCCTCCTATCTGAAGAACGAATATCCCCAGACCATCGCCGTGGTGCTCTCCAAGATCGCCACCGAGCACGCCAGCAAGGTGCTGGCGGCACTGCCCGAAGACCTGGCGATGGACGTGGTCCGGCGCATGCTGGCGCTCGACCCGGTGCAGAAGGACATCCTCGAGAAGATCGAGGCGACGCTGCGCACCGAGTTCATGTCGACGCTCACCCATTCCAAGCGCCGCGACAGCCATGAGCAGATGGCCGAGATCTTCAATTCCTTCGACCGCCAGACCGAGGCGCGCTTCATCACCGCGCTCGAGGAGGCCGACCGCGAGGGCGCCGAGCGCATCAAGGCGCTGATGTTCACCTTCGAGGACCTCGCCCGGCTCGACGCCGCGGCGCTGCAGGCGCTGCTCGCCAAGATGGACAAGAAGGACCTCGCCCTCGCCCTCAAGGGCGCCAACGACCAGGTGCGCGAGAGCTTCTTCGCCAACATGTCGGCGCGCTCGGGCAAGCTGCTCAAGGACGACATGGAGGCGATGGGCCCGGTGCGCCTCAAGGACGTCGACGAGGCGCAGGGGCGCATGGTCGCCACCGCCAAGGACATGGCCGCCCGCGGCGAGATCGTCATCGCCAAGGGCAAGGCCGACGAGCAGATGGTGCTGTGATGACCGGCGCCGCCCCCACCCGCTTCCGCTTCGACCTCGACCTCGGCCGCCGCGAGGACCGCGGCGCCGCCATCTCCGAGGGCGCCATGGCGGCGCTCATCGCCGCGGCGCGCGAGGACGGCCGGCGCGAGGGCTTCGCCGAAGGCGAACGCACCGCGACCGCCGCCGCGGCGCAGGCGCTGGCCGCCGCCGCGACGGGCCTCGCCGACCACGCCGCCGCCCTCTGCGCGGCCCGCGACGACACCCGCGCCGCGCTGCGCATCGCGGCGGCGGAGCTGGCCACCACGGTCGGCCGCAAGCTCGCCGCCGCGCTCGTCGCCGCGCGCCCGACCGCCGAGATCGAGGCGCTCGTCGCCGACTGCCTCGTCTCGCTCGACGCGGTGCCGCACCTCGTCATCCGCTGCCACCCCGACCTCGCCGACGCCGTGCGCGAGCTCGCCCTCGCCCGCATCGCCACCTCCGGCTTCGCCGGCCGCCTCGTGGTGCTGGGCGACCCCGACCGCGCCCTCGGCGACGCCCGCATCGAATGGGCCGACGGCGGCATCGAGCGCGACCGCGCGGCGCTCGAGGCCGAGATCGACCGCCGCATCGCCCGCTATTGCGCCGCCCTCGCCGGCGGCGCCACCCCGCCCGAAGGACAGCACGCATGAGCAACGAACCCGGCAGCGGCAGCGATCTCGGCCTCGAGGAAATGGCCGCCCCCGACCGCGACGGCCCCGCCCAGATCATCGAGCGCAGCGCCTCCGACCTCGAGGCCGTGTTCGACGTGCCGGTGCGCATCGCCGTGGTCCTCGGCCGCACCCGCATCCCCGTCGCCAACCTGCTGCGCATGGACGTGGGCACCGTCGTCGAGCTCGACCGCCAGGTCGGCGAGGCGGTCGACATCTTCGTCAACGAACGCCTCGTCGCGCGCGGCGAGATCGTCCTCGTCGAGAACCGGCTCGGCGTCACCATGACCGAAATCGTGAAGGCAGGCTGACATGCGGCTCCTCATCATCGGCGCCCTCGAGGGCCAGCTCTCCGAAGCCACCAAGCTCGCCATGCAGGGCGGCGCCAAGGTCGCCCACGCCGCCAGCGTCGACATCGCCATGACGGCGCTGCGCGCCGGCCGCGGCGCCGACCTGCTCTTCGTCGACGTGATGGCCGACATCCCCGGCCTCATCGCCGCGCTCGACGGCGAGCGCATCCACATCCCGGTCGTCGCCTGCGGCACCGAGACCAACGCCGCCGCCGCCGTCAACGCCATCCGCGCCGGCGCCAAGGAATATATCCCGCTGCCGCCCGACGCCGAGCTGATCGCCGCGGTGATCGCCGCCGTGGCGCGCGAGAGCAGCGACTTCCTGTTCCGCGACCCCAGCATGGCGCGCGTCGTGCGCCTCGCCGAGCAGATCGCGCCATCGGACGCCTCGGTGCTCGTCACCGGCGAGAGCGGCACCGGCAAGGAAGTGATGGCCAAATACCTGCACGCGCGCTCCAAACGCGCCGGCCGCGCCTTCATCTCGGTCAATTGCGCGGCGATTCCCGACACGCTGCTCGAAAGCGAGCTGTTCGGCCACGAAAAGGGCGCCTTCACCGGCGCCGTGGCGCGCCGCATCGGCAAGTTCGAGGAAGCCTCGGGCGGCACGCTCCTGCTCGACGAGATCTCCGAGATGGACATCCGCCTGCAGGCCAAGCTGCTGCGCGCCATCCAGGAACGGGTGATCGACCGCGTCGGCGGCACGCGCCCCGTGCCGGTGGACATCCGCATCATCGCCACCTCGAACCGCAACCTCGCCGACGCCGTCCGCCAGGGCAGCTTCCGCGAGGACCTGCTGTTCCGCCTCAACGTCGTCAACCTCAAGCTGCCGCCGCTGCGCGAGCGCCCCGCCGACATCGCCGTGCTGGCCGACCACTTCGTCGCCAAATACGCCCGGGCCAACGGCCTGCCGCCGCGCCAGCTCGCCCCGGCGGCGCGCGAGGCGCTGCTCGCCGCGCCGTGGCCGGGCAATGTGCGCGAGCTCGAGAACACGCTGCACCGCGCCGTGCTGCTGTCCGACACGGACAGCATCGGCCCGGAGGCCATCGTCATGCCCGACGGCGCCGGCCTCGCCGAGGTGGTGCACACGGCGAGCCTCGCCACGCAGGCGGCGCAGATGGCCGACACGGTGTCGCGCTCGCTGGTCGGCCGCACGGTGGCCGATGTCGAGCGCGACCTCATCCTCGAAACGCTCGACCACGTGCTCGGCAACCGCACGCACGCCGCGACCATCCTCGGCATCTCCATCCGCACGCTGCGCAACAAGCTCAACCAGTACGCCGACGAAGGCGCCGCCATCCCGGCGCCGGGCGAGATGCGGAAGAGCGCGTGACGGCACGGCCTCCCACCCGCCGCGCTGCGCCCGGCCCGCGCTCCCGCTGGGGCAAGGGGAAGGCCGGCGCCAGGCTTCAGTCGATAGTCCCTCTCCCCCCGGGGGGAGAGGGTGGCGCGGGGCGCCGCATGAGGGGACGAGATGACTGATACCACCGGCCCCGGCGCGCGCGGCTTCCGGCTGCCGACGCTGGCCGAGCTCAACCGGTCGCTGCGCACCACCGATATCGGCCTCGCCATCGGCGTCATGGCCATCATCGTCGTGCTCATCCTGCCGCTGCCGCCGATGCTGCTCGACGTGCTGCTGGCCGTCTCCATCGTCTTTTCGGTGCTGATCCTGATGACGGCGCTGTTCATCCAGACGCCGCTCGAATTCTCGTCCTTCCCCACCGTGCTGCTGATCGCCGCGATGATGCGCCTCGCGCTCAACCTCGCGACGACGCGCCTCATCCTCGCCGAAGGCCATAACGGCCCCGACGCCGCCGGCCACGTCATCGAAGCCTTCGGCAATTTCGTGATGCGCGGCAACTTCGTCATCGGCGTCGTCGTCTTCTCGATCCTCATCATCGTCAACTTCATCGTCATCACCAAGGGCTCGGGCCGCATCGCCGAGGTCGCGGCGCGCTTCAACCTCGACGCCATGCCCGGCAAGCAGATGGCCATCGACGCCGACCTCAGCGCCGGCCTCATCGACGAGGCCACCGCCCGCGAGCGCCGCAAGACGCTGGAATCCGAGAGCGCCTTCTTCGGCAACATGGACGGCGCCAGCAAGTTCGTGCGCGGCGACGCCATCGCCGGCCTGCTCATCACCTTCATCAACATCATCGCCGGCATGGTGATCGGCATGTTGCAGGAAGGGCTGAGCTTCCAGGAGGCCGGCAACAACTACACGCTGCTGACCGTCGGCGACGGCCTCGTCTCGCAGATCCCGGCGCTGATCGTCTCCACCGCCGCCGGCCTGCTCGTCTCCAAGGCCGGCGTCACCGGCTCGGCCGACAAGGCGCTGGTGGCGCAGTTCACCACCTACCCCAAGGCGCTCGGCATGACGGCGAGCGTCATCGGCGTCATGGCCTTCCTGCCCGGCATGCCGATCCTGCCCTTCCTCGGGCTCGCCGGCGGCGTCGGCTACCTCGCCCTCCGCTCCACCGGCCGGCAGGAGCTGGCCCGCGCCAAGGCGGCGGGCGAGGCGTTGGTCGCCAAGGCGGAGGCGGCGGCGCCCCCCGAGGACGTGCCGATCGCCGACAGCCTGCGGATCGACGAGCTGAAGCTCGAGCTGGGCTACGGCCTGCTGTCGCTGGTCAAGGAGGACGAGACCGGCACCGACCGGCTGACCGAGCAGATCAAGGCGCTGCGCCGCCAGCTCGCCACCGAGCTCGGCTTCATCATGCCGCCGGTGCGCATCCTCGACAACATGCAGCTCGAGCCCAACGACTACACCGTGAAGATCAAGGAGGTCGAAGCCGGCCGCGGCCGCATCTTCGCCAGCCAGCTGATGGTGATGGACCCGATGGGCAAGGACATCACCCTGCCCGGCACCCACACCACCGAGCCGACCTTCGGCCTGCCCGCCACCTGGATCGAGCCGGCCCTGCGCGACGAGGCCGAGCTCAAGGGCTATTCCATCATCGACCCCTCGACGGTGATCTCGACGCACCTGACCGAGGTGCTGAAGGCCAATGTCGCGGATCTGCTGAGCTACGCCAACGTGCAGGCGCTGCTCGGCGGGCTCAGCAAGGACCAGCAGAAGCTGGTGGAGGACATGGTGCCGGGCCAGATTTCGGTGTCGGGCATCCTGCGCGTGCTGCAGACGCTGCTCACCGAGCGCATCTCGATCCGCGACCTGCCGACCATCCTCGAAGGCATCGCCGAAGTCGCCGGCGCCGGCCGCACCGCCCAGATGATCGCCGAGCATGTGCGCTCGCGCCTCGCCCGCCAGATCTGCGCCGCCAATCTCGGCCCCGACGGCAACCTGCCGCTGCTCACCCTGTCGCCGCAATGGGAACGGGACTTCGCCGAGGCGATGGTGGGCGACGGCCCCGACCGCCACCTCGCCATGGCGCCGTCGCGGCTGCAGCAATTCATACTCGCCGTGCAGCAGGGCTTCGAGAATGCCGCGCAGATGGGCGAATTGCCGGTGCTCATCACCTCGCCCGGCATCCGCCCGCATGTGCGCGCCATCATCGAGCGCTTCCGCCCGCAAACCGTGGTGATGAGCCAGAACGAGGTGCATCCGCGCGTGCGGCTGCGCACCATCGGGGCGGTGTAGGGCCAGCCGCGAGCCGGCCTGGATTGCCGCCGGCACGAGCCTGACAGACCGAAGGGCCGGCGCCCTTTTCTCCGGCTTCGCCCCGCCCACCGTGTCATTTTCCGCGCCGGCGGGAACCGAGAGGGGCGCGCGAACGCCTCCGCTCAGCTGTGGATGGCCTATAGTTGCAACTAATCCTGTGGATTTACACGGCCCCGCTTCGGTGCTCCATATGAAGGCGAAGCGGCGAGCAGGCGGAGCGGCGACGTGGATACCAGGGCCAGGGCGGCCGGGGACGTATACCGGGACGAGGCGGCTGCGCTGATGGCCGCCGCCGCCCGCACGGCGCCGCCACGACAACCGGCGCCGCCGGAGCCCGAACGCAGCCCGGCGCCGCGCGTGCGCCCCGAGGCGCGGCGGCCGCTGCCCTACCCCGACCCCGTCGGCACCAACGACAATACTGGGATCGACCCCGCCGAGCCGGCGCCCCGCAAGAAGCGGCGGCGCCTTTCTCTTGCGCGGCTCGCCGCGCGCATCGTCGTGGCGCCGGTCTATGTCGCGGTGGCGCTCGGCACGCTCGGCGTCCTCGCGCTCTTCGTCGTCGCGCTGCTCAACACTCCGGCAGGCTGACGCTGAGGCCGCCGAGGCTGGTCTCCTTGTATTTCTCGTCCATGTCGCGGCCGGTCTGCCGCATGGTCTCGATGGCCACGTCGAGCGGGATGATGTGTCGGCCGTCGCCCAGCGTCGCCAGCGACGCGGCCGCCACCGCCTTCACCGCGCCCATGCCGTTGCGCTCGATGCACGGCACCTGCACCAGCCCGCGCACCGGATCGCAGGTCATGCCCAAATGGTGTTCCAGCGCGATCTCGGCGGCATTCTCGATCTGCGCGTTGCTGCCGCCCAGCACCGCGCACAGCGCCGCCGCGGCCATCGCCGAGGCCGAGCCCACCTCGCCCTGGCAGCCGACCTCGGCGCCCGAGATCGAGGCGTTGTACTTGATGAGCCCGCCGATGGCGGCGGCGGTGAGCAGCATCTCGGGCACGCGTGCCGGCGCGGCGCCGGGCACGAGATCGAGATAGTAGCGGATCACCGCCGGGATGACGCCGGCGGCGCCGTTGGTCGGCGCCGTCACCACCTGCCCGCCGGCGGCGTTCTCCTCGTTGACCGCCATCGCATAGGCCTGCAGCCAGTCGACCGCCGAGTGCAGCGGCGGCGCATTGGCGCCGGCGCGCGCCACCAGCTTCTCGTTGAGCCCCTTGGCGCGGCGCTTGACGTTGAGCCCGCCCGGCAGCACGCCGTCATTGGCGAGGCCGCGCGAGATGCAGCGGTCCATCACCTCCCACACCGCCATGATGCGCCCGTCGAGGTCGGCGGGCTGCACCGCCATCTCGTTGGCGCGCTTCATCTCGGCGATGCTGAGGCCCGACGCCTCGCCCATCGCCAGCATGTCGGCGGCCGAGCCGAAGGGATAGGGCACGTCGGCGGCCGGCGACGGGGCGCTGTCGGTGGCCAGCTCGGCCTCGGTCATGACGAAGCCGCCGCCGACCGAGTAGTAGGTCTCGGCCAGCACCTCGCGGTCGCCGGCACTCAGAAAGAACGTCATTCCATTCGGGTGCGCCGGCAGCCGCCTGCCCTTTTCGAGATGCACGGAGGTCTCGGGGTCGAGCGCCACGAGCCGGCCGTTCGGCAACCTTGCAGTTCCGCTTTGTGCCAGCGCCGCGAGGGCGGCGTCGGCCGTGGCACGGTCGTAGCCCTGTGGCGTCATGCCGAGCAGGCCGCACAGCACGGCGCGGATGGTGCCGTGCCCGACCCCGGTATAGGCGAGCGAGCCGTAGAGCCGGCAGCCGATGCCGAGCCGCCCGGCCGGCAGCGCCGCCTGCCCCGCCAGCGCGGCGAAGCGGCCCGCCGCCAGCATCGGCCCCATCGTATGCGACGACGACGGCCCGACACTGACCTTGAAGATGTCGAAGATCGACAGGAACATGCGCCCCTACCCCGAACGCCGCTCTGCCGGCGGCTGTGGCGGCAGCCTAGCACGGATTTGCCGGCGGCGCTGCCTGCCCCCGCCGGGCCCAACATTTTGCCCGCGTCGGAACACCGGCGCGCCCGAAGCGTTCAGCCCTCGAACCGCGCGGCGCTCGACCCGGCCAGGCTCCGCGCCGCGCGGCCTGTCCAACACACGTTGAACCCCTAGGAGACTATAATGATCCGCACCCTTCTTGCTACCACCGCCATTGCCGCAGTGCTGGCGCTGCCCGTCGTCGCGCAGGAGGCCGCGTCTTCGTCGATGGAAGCCCCGATGGCCTCGTCGTCGATGGAGGCGCCGATGGCGTCCTCGTCGATGGAAGCGCCGATGGCCCCCTCGTCCGCGATGATGCCCGCAGCCAGCTTCGACATCTCCACCGGCTATAGCGTGGTCGACACCGACCGGCTGGCCAGCCACATCATGGGCAAGCCGGTCTATGACGGCCCGGCCGGCGACGCCAACAACCTCGGCAACGTCAACGATCTCGTGCTCGACGCCAACGGCAGCGTGGTGGCCGTGGTGATCGGCGTCGGCGGCTTCCTCGGCATCGGCGAGAAGCAGGTGGCCGTGCCCTTCTCGGCGCTGCAGCAGGTCGTCGCCGAGGACCAGACCGAGCGCCTCGTCGTCGCCACGACCGCCGAGCAGCTCACCGCCGCCCCCGACTTCGTGACGGTGGACGACCAGCCCGCCAGCGGCGCGGCGCCGATGACGCCGGCCCCGGCCGACGTGCCGCCCTCGAGCGCCCCGGCCATGTGACGCCGGCGCCAGTGGCGACGGCCCGCTCCGGCGGGCCTTTTCTTTTGCGCGGCGCGGTGGAATAGAGCGGGCATGGCTGCGCCGCTGATCCTCGCCGTCCCGCTGTTCTCCCACCTGGGCAACCTGGCCCTGGCGCTGCGCCGCGAGGTGTTCGTCGGCGAGCAGCACGTGCCCGCCGCCATCGAGTTCGATGCCTACGACCATGTCGCGACGCATCTCGTGGCGCTCGCCGACGGCGACGTCGTCGGCACGCTGCGCCTCGTCTGGCTCGATGCGCACGCCAAGTTCGGCCGCGTCGCGGTGGCGCGCGCGGCCCGCCGCCACGGCATCGCCACGGCGCTCATGCGCCACGGCATGGAGCTGGCGCGCGCCCGCGGTGAAACGCGATTTTACCTGACGGCGCAGATCGACAAGCTGGTGCTCTACGAAAAGCTCGGCTTCGTCGCCTGCGGCGACCCCTTCGAGGAGGGCGGCATGCCGCACCTCGCCATGAAGACCTACTGAAAGGACGGCAGGCGGCGCTCAGCGCCGCAGGTGGCGCAGCCGCCCGATCTCGTCGTAGCCGGCCTGCTCGGCCTTGTTCTCGGCCGCCGCCTCGCGCCCGCTCTCGCGCTGGTCGAGCAGCTCGACCTTCTTCAGGTCCTCGACGGCCTCGGCCAGCGCGTCCTGCGCCGCCTCGAGCTGATCGCGCATGTCGGCGGCCGAGGCGAGCAGATTGTCGCGCCGCTGGATGGCCGCCTTGGCGAAGGTCGAATAGGCGAAATGGGCAACGTCGGAGATGCCGGTCTTCTGCTGCTCGATTTCGATCTGCTGGTCGAGCTCGGCGGCCATGCGCTCGAAATCGGCGATCATCATCTCGATCTGCGCAACCTGGCGGCGCTTCTCGTCCACCTGGAACTTCTTGAGCCGGATCAGGCTCTCGCTGCGCGACTTCATGACTTGTACTCCTTACACCTCAAGTCACCTGACCGGCCTTCGCCAGGATCGCCTCCAGCATCTGATAGCCGTCGGCGATCGTCGTTCGCTCTTCCCGCTGCTGGCTCAGAAACGCCTCCAGCGCCGGGTAGAGGGCGATGGCCCGGTCCACCTCAGGATCCGATCCCTTCCGGTAAGCCCCCAGCCGGATCAGTTCCTCCATGTCGGCAAACGTCGACATGAGCTCACGCGCCTTCTGCAAGGTGGGACGCACCGGCACCGGCACGCATCCTGGCATGGTTCGCGAGATGGACCTCAGCACATTGACGGCGGGATAACGGCCCCGTTCGGCAATGCCACGCTCCATCACAATGTGCCCGTCCAGGATGCCGCGCACGGCATCTGCAATGGGTTCATTGTGATCGTCACCTTCGACTAAAACGGTAAACAGACCCGTAACGGAACCCGAGTTGACGAGCCCCGGCCCGGCCCGCTCGAGGAGCCGCGGCAATTCGGTGAACACGGTCGGCGGATAGCCCTTGGCGGTCGGCGGCTCGCCGATGGCGAGGCCGATTTCGCGCTGCGCCTGCGCGAAGCGCGTGAGGCTGTCCATGAGGCACAGCACGCGCTTGCCCTGGTCGCGGAAATATTCGGCGAGGGTGAGCGTGAGATAGGCCGCCTGCCGCCGCCTGAGCGCCGCCTCGTCGGAGGTGGCGACGACGACGATGGCCTGCCGGATGCCCGCCTCGCCCAGATAGTCGGTGATGAACTCCTGCACCTCGCGCCCGCGCTCGCCGATGAGCCCGACAATGGCGACGTCGGCGGCAGCGTTGCGCACCAGCATCGACATCAGCACCGACTTGCCGACGCCCGAGCCGGCGAAGATGCCCATGCGCTGGCCCTCGCACATGGTGGTGAAGGTGTTGAGCGCGCGCACCCCCATGTCGAGCGGCGCGCCGACCCGCGCCCGGCTGTGCGCCGGCAGCGGCGCCTGCTTCAGCGGATAGGCCGCACTGCCGCGCGCCAGCGGCCCCTTGCCGTCGATGGCCTCGCCATCGGCGTCGATGACCCGCCCCAGCCAGCTCTCGGCCGGATAGACCGCGCCGTCGCTGCGCCGGAAAACCGCCTTGCAGCCCAGCCGCACTCCGGTGAGCGGCCCGAAGGGCAGGCACAGCGCGTGCCCGTCGCGAAAGCCGATGATCTCGGCGCCGAGCGTCTCGCCCGCGGCCGTCTCGATGCTGACGCGGCCGCCGACGCGCAGCTCGCGCACCGGCCCCACCACCTCGACCAGGAGGCCCTGCACGGTTTTCACGCGGCCGAACACCTCGACCTCGTCGATCGCCGCGATGTCGGCCGTCAACGCCCGCATGGCGCTCCTCGAATCGTCGTTCTACAATGGGTAACCGAACGTTAAGCTAAAACCGTTAACCTCGGCTTTGAACCGCGAAATTTTCGGCCGCGCCCGCCCGCCGGTTTTCCACACCCCAAAACCCCGGAACGCTGAGTCGACAGAGTCGATTGAAGGGGTTTCTTAACCTAAAATATTAAGTTTGGTTGCCTCATTTTAATACGTAAAATCAATAACTTATGTAGGATGCAGAAGCCTTTGGTTTGCATATTGCGGATCAGAATTAAACTTTGTTAACTAATGCCGCTTAGGTTTGAGTCATATCCAGTAGGGTTCGGTTAGGGGTGATGGCGATTTCGTCGCCCCGGTTCCAGCAGGAACGATTTTAAGAGGAAACGGCATGCGTGTGCTCTTGATCGAGGACGACAGCGCGACAGCGCAGAGCATCGAGCTGATGCTCAAATCGGAAAGTTTCAACGTGTACACCACCGACCTCGGCGAGGAAGGTGTCGATCTCGGGAAGCTGTACGATTACGACATCATCCTGCTGGATCTGAATCTGCCCGACATGAGCGGCTATGAGGTGCTGCGCACGCTGCGCGTCGCCAAGGTGCAGACCCCCATCCTCATCCTCTCCGGCCTCGCCGGCATCGAGGACAAGGTGCGCGGCCTCGGCTTCGGTGCCGACGACTACATGACCAAGCCGTTCCACAAGGACGAGCTGGTCGCCCGCATCCACGCCATCGTCCGCCGCTCCAAGGGCCACGCGCAGTCCGTGATCCAGACCGGCGACCTGACCGTCAACCTCGACACCAAGACCGTCGAGGTGCAGAGCCAGCGCGTGCACCTGACCGGCAAGGAATACCAGATGCTGGAGCTGCTCTCGCTGCGCAAGGGCACCACCCTCACCAAGGAGATGTTCCTCAACCATCTCTATGGCGGCATGGACGAGCCCGAACTCAAGATCATCGACGTCTTCATCTGCAAGCTGCGCAAGAAGCTCTCGGTCGCCACCGGCGGCAAGAACTACATCGAGACCGTCTGGGGTCGCGGCTATGTGCTGCGCGAGCCCGACGAGAACGAAGTCTTCGCCGAGAGCGTCGCCTAGACTCCCTTTCTACTCCGCACTGCGGCGGACCAGAAACCCCGGAATCGCCGATTCCGGGGTTTTGCCTGCGCGGCAGTCGCATGGAGCGACGCGCCCTCTCGTCCGTCATGGCGAACGGAGCCGTACCCCGCCCTCACCCCCGCGACTGGATGTCCCGCAGTGCCGCGAGGCGGTCGGAGACGGCGCTGCCGGCGGCCGGGCGCTCGGGCGCGGCGGGGCCGAGGTCCTCGTCGCTGTATTTCTGCACGCGCTCGAGCAGCGTCTCGTCGCTGTCGGGCACCTCGCCCTCGACGGCGTAGACGAGCCGGCTGACTTCCGCGGCGATGTCGTTGAGCCGCTCGCGCAGATGCGCCTGCTCGACGCGGTCGCTGTCCCAGTCGGCCATCACCGTCGCCTCGACGGTCAGCACCTTGGTGCGCAAGCGCTCGAGCTCGTCCTCGATGGCGAGCTTTTCGGCCAGCAGCTGCTGGCGCTGCCCGTCGGCAGTCTCGACCACGCGGGCGGTGTCGGCCAGCGCGATGCCCATGCGGTTCTCGGCATCGGCGATGCGCGCCTCGGCATCGATCAGCGCACTCTGCCGCTCGGTCGCCGTGTCGTCCTTGCGGGCCAGCGCCGTGCGCAGCTCGGCAGCCGCCGAGGCGGCGTCGGCGCTGCGCTTGTCGGCGGCTTCGAGCTGGGTGATGAGCGTCCGGTTCTGCGCTTCGAGAAAGCCGGCGCGGCGGCGCTCGGCGTCGAGCTTGGCGAGCAGCACGTCCATGTCGGCGTTGTAGTTGCCGCTGAGCGGCTTGCCGTCGACGTCGAGAACGCGCGGCATCTTGCCGCGCAGCGCCTCGCGCGCCGTTTCGAGCTGCGCCGACTTGTCGGCATATTCGCGGTCGCGCATGCGCAGGCGCTGGGCCAGGTCGGCGCCCTCCTTCTCGAGGTCGAGAATGCGCCGGCGCAATTCGGCCTCGCGCTCCTCGAGCTCGCGCACCTGCTGGAGCTGCGCCTCGCGCTCGCCGCGGATGGCGCCGACCTCGCTGCGCTTGCGGTTGATGTCGCTCAGCTGCTCGGCGAGGCGCCGGCGCAGCGCCTCGACATTCATTTCGAGCCGCCGTGTGGACAGCGCGAATTCGGCGCGCAGCTGGTCCTTGTCGGCACGGAACTCGGCCATCGTGATGGGCGTCGCCGCTTCGATGCGCTTCTTGGTGAGGCGCACGGCGCGGCGCCACACGGCCGGCAGCACGGCCAGCGCCACGAGGCTGGCCACCAGCAGCCCGAGCGCGAAATACATGATGTTCTCAATGCCCATGCAAAGGCCCCGGCATTCGCCGATCAGGACGGGATCAGACCATGACAAAGACGGTGACGCGGCACCATCTTAGCCGGGCATTAACGTTACCGGAATGGGGAAGGCTGGCGAGGAGCGCTCAGAACGGATTCCATGTCGGCTCGTTGGTGAATTTGAGATAGCCGACGCTGAGGCCGGCGCGCAGGCCGACGCCCGAGCGGATGGGCACCACCACCACGTCGCCCGCCTTCATCACCGTCATGCCGAGGCCGCCCACGACATAGGCCGAGCCGTCGACGCCGGGAAAGCGGTGGAAGATGTCGTTGGTCGAGCCGAGATTGTAGACCAGCATCATGACCTTGGAGCCGTCGCCGCCGACGTCGAAGCCGATCGAGGGGCCCTGCCAGAACAGCGGATAGTCGCCCTGGTTGCGGGTATAGAGCGTGCCCTCGCCGAAGCGGCCGCCGATGAAGATGGCGCCCGAGCCCTCCTCGCCGAGGATGTAGCCGTTGGGCAGCCCGAACTGGCTGGCGGCGCGCTCGACCAGCGAGGCGAGGCCCTGCGACACCGAGCCGAAGAAGGCGCCGCCCTTGTCGACGATCTCATCGACCGAAAACGTGTCGGACACCGAGCCGCCCTGCGCGAAGGCCGGCGCCGCGGCGCCGAACGCGAGGCCGGCCGCGAGGGCGAGGCTCAGGACGAGGCGTTTCAGCATGGCTCAGATCTCCGGGAACTTTTACCAAGCGCTCACCACCAGGAGTTAGCCTTGGCCGTGCCCTTTTCGTGGGCGCCTATCACGGCAATGATGCGGCAAATCGGTAAACAAATCTTAACCATCGCGGCCTGGGCGCTCTTCGCCTGCGGGGCCCACGCGGCCGCGCTGGTGACGACCATCGTCGCCGACCCGCTGACCGGCGTCGCCATCGACGGCTACGACCCCGTCAGCTACTTCACCGGCAGCGAGCCGCAGCAGGGCACGCCGGACTTCGAATATGAGTGGGGCGGCGTGCCGTGGTACTTCGTCTCGGCCGCCAATCGCGACGCCTTCGCGCGCACCCCCGAGGTCTACGCGCCACAATATGGCGGGCATTGCCTGATGGCGCTGAGCCGGGGCTATCTGAGCGACGGCAAGCCGCGACTCTACGCCATCGAGGCCCTGAAGCTCTATTTCTTCTATTCGACCGCCAATCGCGAGGCGTTCCTGCTGAGCCGCAGCGACGCCCTGGACAAGGCCGCGACGGCCTGGCCGGGGCTGGCGGCGGAGCTCAGCGGGCCGCCGGCCGGCGGCTCGGTTGCTCCGGCCGACGCAGCCGGTAATCTGGCCCCCAACTGATTCTGTGGAGACCCCCGGCATGGCCGACCTCATCGAGCTCAAGGCGACCGACCTCGCAGCCATGCTGTGCTCGCGCGTCTGCCACGACCTCATCAATCCGGTGGGCGCCATCGGCAACGGGCTCGAAGTGCTGGCCGACCCGGCGCAGGCGGCGATGGCCGAGGGCGCGCAGGAGCTGATCGCCAACTCGGCCAGGCACGCGCGCGCCAAGCTCGAATTCGCGCGGCTGGCCTATGGCGCCTCCTCCACCGCCGGCACGGATTTCGACACGCGTGAATGCGAGCGCGTGGCGCGCATCCTGTTCGAGATCGAAAAGGCCGACCTCGACTGGCAGGTGCCGCTGATCCTGCTCCCCAAGCACAAGGCCAAGCTGTTCATGAACATGCTGCTCATCGCCTCGACGGCGGTGCCGCGCGGCGGGCTGGTCAAGGCCGAGATCAGCGGCGCGACGGGCGCGGAGGTGTTCCGCCTGACGTCGACCTCGGACCCCGAGAAGCGCCAGAAGACGCTGATGCCGGCAGGCGTCGAGGGCCTGCTGTCGGGCCGCCCGGAGGACGGCGTCGACGCGCGCGGCATCCAGCCCTTCTATACGGGGCTGCTGGCGCGCATGACCGACATGGACCTCGCCATCGGCATCGAGAACGACGTGTTCAGCTTCACCGCGACGCCCAGGGTCAAGGTCGCGGGCGACGCGCCGGAGCCGGCTGCCGTCGCCTGAGTGTTGGCATTCCCGTAACCATTGCTTCGGACTTTTGGCCGATAGTCGACCCGTGGTCCACCGTGCGGGCGGAGGTGCTCGTCTCATGAAATCCTGCCTGATCGTCGACGATTCGAGCGTGGTGCGCAAAGTGGCGCGCCGCATCCTCGAGGATGCCGACTACATCGTCGACGAGGCCGAGGACGGGCAGGAAGCCTTCGACAAGTGCCGCCAGGAGATGCCCGACGCGATCCTGCTCGACTGGCAGATGCCGGTGATGGGCGGGCTCGAATTCCTCAAGCTGATCCGCGCCTATATCGGCGGCCACCAGCCGCACATCGTCTTCTGCGTCACCGAGAACGACATCGGCCAGATCGCGCTGGCGATGAAGGCCGGCGCGTCGGACTACATGATGAAGCCCTTCGACCGCGACATCCTCGAAGCGAAGTTCCTGCCGCAAGAGGATCGCCTGGCCGCCACGGCGTAGCGGCCCTACTCCGACACCACCGGAATCTCGCGCAGCAGCGCGCCGGACTTGCCGTCGAAGATGCGCACGCTGGTCATCAGCCCGGCCCTGTAGGTGACGGTGACCTTGCCGTCGGCGGCGACGGCCGATACCACCTCCGCACCGCCCGGGATCCTGAGGGCGGCGATGACGTAGTCGGCGCCGGTCGAGCCGCCGCCGCTGCCCATCGTGCGGAACGCAAGGAGCACGCCGATGACCGCGAAGCCGGCGAACAGCACGCCCATCGAGATGAGCAGCGCGTTGCGCGCCCGCGCCAGCACGGCGCGCGTCTCGGGCGGAAGATCGGTGGGCTGAGTGTCGCTCATGCAGGCATCCGGGACTGAAGACGAGGAATTCGAGGTCGTGGTGCCGGCCGGGGCGGCCGGCGGGCGGCTCGATGCCGTGCTCGCCGGGGCGCTTCCCGCCTTCTCGCGCAGCCGCATCAAGGACCTGATACTGGCCGGTGCCGCGACGATCAATGGCCAAACCGCGCCGGAGCCCAAGACCCGCGTGCGCGCCGGCGACGTGCTGGGCCTCGCCGCCCCGCCGCCCGAGGCCGCCGCGCCCGAGCCCGAGGACATCCCGCTCGCCATCCTTTACGAGGACGAGGCGCTGATCGTCATCGACAAGCCGGCCGGCATGGTCGTCCACCCGGCGCCCGGCAGCCCGCGCGGCACGCTGGTCAACGCCCTGCTCCACCACTGCCAGGGCAGCCTCGCCGGCATCAACGGCGTACGCCGGCCCGGCATCGTCCACCGGCTCGACAAGGATACCTCCGGCGTCATCGTCGCCGCCAAGACCGATGTCGCCATGGCCCACCTTGCCGCGCAATTCGCCGATCACGGCCGCACCGGGCCGCTGCACCGCGCCTATACCGCCTTCGTCTGGGGCCGCCTGCAGCAGGGGCGCGGCACCGTCGAGGCCCCCCTCGGCCGCGACCCCAACAACCGCCTGCGCCAGGCGGTCCGCCAGGACGGCCGCGCGGCCATCACCCACTACGCCGTGGAGGCCCGCTACGGCACCGCGGACTGGGACATCGGCCGCGTGCGCTGCGAGCTCGAAACCGGCCGCACCCACCAGATTCGCGTGCACATGGCGCATATCGGCCATCCGCTGCTCGCCGACCCGCTCTATGCGACGGGCTTCGCCACCAAGTCGCGGCGGCTGCCCGACGACCTGCGCGCCCGCGTCGACAGCCTCGGCCGGCAGGCCCTGCACGCCGCCGAGCTGGGCTTCGAGCACCCGCTCACCGGCGCGGAAATGGCCTTCACGGCGCCGCTGCCGCCCGACCTGGCGGCGCTGGCTGCCGCCCTGCGGCCCTTTGACCTGGCCCGCCCCGGCACCCCGGCACGGAACCCTTAGCAGCCCGCCGCATTGCTCTTTGCACGCCGGCCTTATCAAGGCCCGTTTTCAACCTATATATGCACCAACGTCCCTCGGCGTGCCGCACTGGACGAGATGGGACAAGTCCCGCCGCGCCTAAGCGGGGGAAAAGAAGGGGGTGCTTGATGGCCCAGTCAAATCTGCCCGTCCTCTCTGCCGAGGGCGGCCTGTCCCGCTATCTCCAGGAGATTCGGAAATTTCCGATGCTGGAGCCGGACGAAGAGTTCATGCTCGCCAAGCGCTACAAGGAGCACGCCGACCCCGAGGCAGCGCAGCGCCTGATCACGTCGCATCTGCGGCTCGTGGCCAAGATCGCGATGGGCTATCGCGGCTACGGCCTGCCCATTTCCGAGGTGATCTCGGAGGGCAATGTCGGCCTCATGCACGCGGTGAAGCGCTTCGAGCCCGACAAGGGCTTCCGCCTCGCCACCTACGCCATGTGGTGGATCCGTGCCGCCATCCAGGAATATGTGCTGCGCTCGTGGTCGCTGGTGAAGATCGGCACCACGGCGGCGCAGAAGCGCCTGTTCTTCAACCTGCGCAAGGTGAAGGGGCAGATCGCCGCGCTCGACGACGGCAATCTCCACCCCGACCAGGTGAAGCAGATCGCCACCACGCTGCACGTCTCCGAGGACGACGTCATCTCGATGAACCAGCGCCTGAGCGGCGACGCCTCGCTCAACGCCCCGATGCGCGCCGACGAGGGCTCGTCGGAATGGCAGGACTGGCTGGTGGACGACACGCCCGACCAGGAGACGCTGCTCGGCAACTCCGAGGAGTTCGACGAGCGCATGGGCATGCTGACCACCGCCATGAGCGCGCTCAACGACCGCGAGAAGGCGATCTTCCAGGCCCGCCGCCTCAAGGACAACCCCTCGACGCTCGAAGAGCTGGCGCAGGAATACAATGTCAGCCGCGAGCGCATCCGCCAGATCGAGGTACGCGCCTTCGAGAAGGTGCAGGAGGCCGTGACGCTGGCCGCCCGCACCAAGGCGCAGGAGCAGGAGCGCGCCTAGCCCGCCCGTCCCGCCGCCGCGGCGGCGACGGCGAAGAGGTGCTTGCGGTCGAGGATCAGCAGCCACGGGGCCCGCGCACGCGGCTCGGGCTCGATGCGGAACGGCCCCTCGACGGCTTCGTTCGAGGTGCCGCTGCGTTCTCCCGGCGCGAGCCGCAGCCCGTCGAGCGGATATTTGAGGCCCACCGAGCGGCGGAAGCGGATCGGCGCCAGCGGATGCACCGAAACGCGCTCGCCCGGCCCCACCGTGAAGTCGAACGGGCCGGAGACGCCGAGCACGAGGTCGGCCTCGTCGACGAGGATGACGGCACGCTCGCTGGCATGGCGCGCCACCGCGTCGAGCGCCGCCAGCGTGTGGTCGAAGCGCCGCCCGGTCATCCCCAGCGCGATCGTCACCGGCGCCCGCGTCGAGTAGAGCGCCTTTTCAAAATCCGTCGTCTCCTGCTCGCCGAGGCGTACCAGCCGCGTGCGGCCGCGCCACGCCTCGGCATTCTCCAGCGAGTCGAAATCGCCGATGATGGCCTCGGGCATGAGCCCGGCAGCGACGATCACGTCGGCACCGCCGTCGGCGCCGACAAGGTGCATGCCGTGCGCGCTGAGCACGCGCAGCAGCGCGTGATCGACGCCGCCGCCGCCGACGATCACGAGCGGCGCATCGAAGGCGAGGATGGCGGGCGGGGCGCTCTGCTCTTGCACGGAATGCGAACTCGGCTTAAGTCTTGGGCGTCTCGCTGGGGTGCTCCGGAATGGAGCTGAGAAACACCCATTGAACCTGAACCAGGTCATGCTGGCGGAGGAAGTTCGAGATGGCAAGGGCCTATGCCCCTCTGGCCATTGATCTTTTCCATCCACATGGCCGCAAAGCATAGGAACCGGCAATGCTCCGTCCGTCCCTCTTCGCACTTGCGGCTCTCGTCTGCCTCGCCCTGCCGGCGAGCGCCGAGGACAAGCCCACCCTGACGCTCTACACCTACGACGCCTTCGCCGCCGACTGGGGCCCCGGCCCGCAGCTCAAGGCCGGCTTCGAGCAAAGCTGCGGCTGCACCGTCGCGTTCGTCGCCGCCGAGGATTCGATCAGCGCGCTCCGCCGCATCCAGCTCGAAGGCGCGACGACCCGCGCCGACGCGCTGGTGGGGCTCGACACCTTCATCGCCGGCGAGGCCCGCGCCACCGGCCTGTTCGCGCCGCACGGGCTCGACCTCGGCGGCCTCGCCTTGCCGGCGCCGTGGACCGATACGGACTTCGTGCCGTTCGACTACGGCTATTTCGCCTTCGTCTACGACAAGACCAGGCTCGCCACCCCGCCGGCCTCCTTCGAGGCGCTGATCGCGGAGCCCGACAGCTTCAAGATCGTGGTGATGGACCCGCGCTCCTCCACCCCGGGCCTCGGCCTCGTGGTGTGGATCAGGGAGGCCTATGGCGACCATGCGCCTGAAATCTGGGCCGGCCTCAAGCCCCACATCCTCACCATGTCGCGCGGCTGGTCGGAGGGCTACGGCCTGTTCCTCAAGGGCGAGGCCGACATGGCGCTCTCCTACACCACCTCGCCGGCCTACCACGCCGTCGCCGAGGGCGACGACCGCTACGCCGCCGCCGAATTCACCGAAGGCCACATCGCCCAGGTCGAGGTCTCCGGCATCCTCAAATCCTCGCCGCATCAGGAGCTGGCGCGGCAATTCCTCGCCTACATGGCCTCGCCCGAGGGCCAGAAGGCCATCCCCGAAACCAACTGGATGTATCCGGTCGTCGACCTCGGCCCCGACCTGCCCGCCGCCTTCGGCCCGGCGCCGGGAAAGGTCCTGCCGGTCGACGAGGCCGCGGTGACGGCGGACCGCAACGCCTGGATCGAGGAAGCCCTTGCCGCGCTCCGCTGAGCGCCGCCTGCCGCACCGGCCGCTCCGCCTCGCCGGCGGGGCGGCGGCCGCGGTCGCCATCGCCGCGCTGATTGCGACGCTGTTCTGGTCGATCCTCGGCGCCGCCGCCGGCGGGCAAGGCGGCGGGGCCGGCGCCGACATCGGCTACCTCATCTACATCACGACGCTGCAGGCCAGCCTTTCGACGGCGCTGTCGCTGCTCGTCGGCATCGCCCTCGCCTGGGCGCTCAACCGCCTGCGCTTCGTCGGCCGCACGCTGGTGATCGGGCTGTTCGCCGCCGCCATCGTCACCCCCGGGCTCGTCGTCGCCTTCGGCCTGCTCGCCGTGTGGGGCCGGTCGGGCTGGCTCGGCGGTCTCGGCGTGCCGGTCTTCGGGCTCGGCGGCGTCGTCGCCGCCCACCTCATCCTCGACGGCGCCTTCGCCGCGCGCATCCTTCTGGCACGGCTCGACGCCATCCCCGAACTGCGGCTGAAGACCGGCCAGAGCCTCGGGCTTTCCGCCTGGCGGCGCTTCGCCGTCATCGACTGGCCGGCGCTGCGCGGCAGCCTGCCCGGGCTCGCGGCGATCATCTTCCTGCTCGCCTTCACCAGCTTTCCCATCGTGCTGCTGCTCGGCGGCGGCCCGGCCGTGCAGACGCTCGAGCTCGCCATCTACTCGGCCGTGCGCCTCGATTTCGACCTGGCGCTGGCGGTCCGGCTGGCGCTCGTCCAGATCGGCATCTGCGCCGCCATCATCCTCGTCAGCGCCGCCCTCACCCCCGTCCCGTCGAGCCTCGACCGGCCCGCGACGCCGCGCTGGCGCGACGGCCCGGCGGCACGGGCGCTGCAATGGACCGTGCTGGCGCTGGCCCTCGCCGGCTTCGCCGCGGCGCTGCTCGCCGTGCTCGCCGACGGCCTCGCCGGCCTCGCCACCGTGCTGGGCCGCGCGAGCTTCTGGACGGCGACGGCGACCAGCCTCGGCGTCGCCGCGCTCTCGGCCGCGCTGGCGCTGGCACTGGCGCTGGTCGTCGCCGCCGGCCGCGCCGCGACGCCCTCGCGGCCGCTGCGCACCCTGCTCGGCGCCCCCGCCTACGCCTATCTCGCCGTGCCGGCCGTGGCGCTGGCGCTCGGCGCCTTCCTCTTCGTGCGCAATCTTGGCATCCTGCCCGACGCGGCGGCGCCCGCCATCGTCGTCATCGCCAATGCGCTCCTGTCGCTGCCCTTCGCGCTGGCGACGCTCGGCCCGCCGCTCGATGCCATCGCGCAGAGCCGCGGCCGGCTGATCCGCTCGCTCGGGCTCGGCGGCACGCGCCAGTTCGCCGCCGTCGAATGGCCGCTGATCGCGCGCGACGCCGGGCTGGTGCTGGCACTCGGCTTCTGCTTCTCGCTCGGCGATCTCGGCGTCATCGCGCTGTTCGACACGCACGACTTCGTCACCCTGCCGCTGCTGATGAGCCGCGCGCTCGGCGCCTACCGCAGCAACGACGCGGCGACCATCGCCGCGCTGATGCTGGTGCTGACGCTTGTCGCCTTCATCGCCCTGCCCGCCCTGTTCGAGAGGTTGAGCCGTGCTCGCGCTTGACGACGTGACCTTCAGCTACGGCGCCGCCCCGCCCTACCGCTTCACCATGCGCGCGGCGGCCGGCGCCGTCACCGCCATCCGCGGCGCCAGCGGCTCGGGCAAATCGACCCTGCTCGACCTCGTCGCCGGCTTCCTCGTGCCGGCGCGCGGCAGCATCCGCATCGGCGGCACGGAGGTGAGCGCGCTGCCGCCCGAGCAGCGCCCGGTCTCCATCCTGTTCCAGTCCGAAACGCTGTTCGAGCACCTGAGCGCGGCGCGCAACGTCGCCCTCGGCCTCGCCCGGCCCGACCCGGCGCGCGTTGCCGCCGCGCTCGCCGAAGTCGGCCTCGCCGCGCTCGGCCCGCAGCGCGCCGCGACGCTCTCCGGCGGCCAGAAGCAGCGCGTGGCGCTGGCCCGCACGCTGCTGCGCGACCGCCCGGTGCTGCTGCTCGACGAGCCCTTTTCGGCGCTCGACGACGACACCCGCCTCGCGACCCGCAGCCTGGTGCGCGACCTGACGCGCAAGCATGGCTGGGCGACGGTTCTGGTCACCCACCACGCCGACGACATCGCGGCGATCGCCGACAAGGTCTATGTGCTGGAGAACGGCGTTCTGACCGAGGCGTAGGGCGGCCGCGGCGCCCTCAGCCCGCCGCGGCGGCCTTGCTCCAGGTGCCGAAGACCTCGGTGAACAGCGCCTGCGCGGCGGCGTCCTTTTCGAGCGTGATGATCGCCCGCTTGCCCGAGGCGTAGATCAGCGCCAGGTCCATCCACTTGCGCGAGGTGAGGAGCGTCGTGTTGGCGGTGTTGTCCTCCGGCGTCGCGCTCAGCGCGAAGAGGAAGGAATTGCCCACGACGCGCGCCGAGGCGCCCACCAGCGGCGCGCCCTGCACCAGCTCCTCGTTCTTGAGCAGCACGCCCGGCAGCCCCGCGATGGAGCCGCCGATGAAGGTGTCGGGCACGGTGAAGTTGATTTCCATCAGATGGCTGGCCGGCAGGCTGGGGTCGGCGTTGCGGCGGATGAGGAGTTCCACCGACAGGTTGCGCGCCGGGATATTGGCCTTGCCGATCAGCGTCGGCTGGCCGAGCTCGTCCGTGCCCTTGCTCCAGTCGACCGTGCCCGAGAACGGCACGGCGCCGGTGGTGCCGCTGTCCGACGCCTCGAGCAGCAGCGACTGGCTGCCGGCCGCGCTGGTCGGGTCGAGCGCCGCCACGGCGGCGGCCGCCGCTTCGGCGGACGCGCCGGTGTCGCCGCCCAGCCGCGCCTCGATCTTGCTGTCGGCGGTCGGCGATTGCAGGGCCAGCGGCTCGACGGCCGCGCTCGACGGCGCCGCCGCCACCGTCGCGGGCGGCAACTGCTCGTCGGCCTTGAGCTGGTTGGCCGGCTCGGTCACCGCCGGCGGCGTCTCGGTATTGCCCGGCCCGGTCGAATCCGGCGTCACCGCCGGCTCGGCGGCGGCCGTGGTGACCACCGGCGTGCCCTTGCCGAACATGGCGTCGAGATTGATGTAGCCTTCCTGCCAGGCCCAGAAGCCGGCGCCGCCGGCCCCCACGAGCAGCACGGAAAAGATGATGAGGAAGATGGTGACGGCCCCCATGCCGCCCCGTTCCGGCTGTGCCCGTGGCACGCCGTCGAAGGCGCGCGCCGCCTGGGCACGGCGCGGATTGGCGAATTCACGAGCCGGCCGCGGCGGCTTGCTCTCGCCGCGCTCGCTCCGGGCCACGGCCAGCTCGCTGCCGGTGCCCCGGCCGCGCGCCTTGCCGAGCAGGCCCTGCGGGCGCGCCGGCGCCGTCATCGGCTCGTCCTCGAGATCGACCTCGGTCGCCTCGAAGCGGGCCGGCGCATGCGCCTCGCCGAGCGCCTCGCGGTCGAGCGTCGCAATGGCGCGGTCGATGGCGCCCTGCGGATCGGCCGGATGCGGCTCCACCTCGACCTCGCGCACGGCGGTCATCGCCTGCACGTCGTCGGACACGTCGAATTCGATGGGCTCGATCTGCCGCGCCGTGGCGGCCAGCCCGTTGCCGCGCTCGCGGCGCGGCTCGATGCTCGGCGCCCGGCGGCCGCCCTCCACGGCCACGCCGAAGCCCGGGCCGGAGGTGCGGCCTTTTGCCGCCTCGGCCCGCGCCACGATGGCGGGCAGCGGCCGATGCTCGGATTTGGCGGCGCGCGGCGCCGGCTCCTCCGGCGGATCGGAGCGGGCGACCAGCACCGGCTGCGACTTGGGCGGCCGCGACTTCAGCTCCGGAGCCTTGACGGGCGCCGGCGCGCGGTCGCGCTCGGCCGCCGCGATGATGTCCTCGATCGAGGCGGTGTCGTCCGCCGCCTCGTCCGGCGCCGGCTCGGGGCTGTGCGCCGGCTCGGGTCTGGGCGCCGGCTTGGCCTTGTGCGCCACGGGCTCGGGCTTGTGCGCCACGGGCTCGGGCTTGGACTCGGGCTTGGGCTCGGGCCTCGGCGCAGCCTTGGGCGCGGGCTTCTTCGCCTCCTCGGCGAACACCGGCGGCAGCGTCGGCGGCTCGCTACCGCCCATGCCGGCGATGTTGGCCTCGCTGGCCTCCTGCTCGACCTGGCGGATGCAATCCTCGAGCTGCAGCCGGTGGGTCGTGATGTCGCGGGCGGGGAGCGGCGGGTTGATGGCGCGCAACTGCCCCACCAGGGCGGCACGCGCCTTCTCATAGACCGCACGCCGGGCTGCCCCGTTGTTCTCGGGCAGGGCCTCTACGGCCCGGCGCAAAAGTTCCTTGTAATCCGCCATTCGCTACATTCACTCAATTTGCGCGGGAGTTGTAGCCAAAAAACCTCAGTCTTGGAACGGGTCTTGCACGAGGATGGTGTCCAAGCGCTCGGGACTTGTGGACAGCATGGCCACGGGCGCCCCGATCAGCTCTTCGATGTATCGCACGTACTTGACGGCCTGCGCTGGCAATTCCGACCAGCTGCGCGCCCCTGCTGTCGTTTCTGACCACCCCTCGAGAGTTTCGTAGATCGGCGTCACTGCCGCCTGGGCGCCCATAGAGGCCGGCAAGTAGTCAATTTTTTGTCCGTCCAGCTCGTAGCCGACACAAACCTTGATCTCCTCGAGCCCGTCCAGCACGTCGAGCTTGGTGAGCGCGATGCCGGTGATGCCGGAGGTCCTGACGGTCTGGCGGACCAGCACGGCGTCGAACCAGCCGCAGCGCCGCGGCCGGCCGGTATTGACGCCGACCTCGCGGCCGACCGTCGCCAGGTGCCGGCCGATCTCGTCATGGAGCTCGCACGGGAACGGCCCCTCGCCGACGCGGGTCGTGTAGGCCTTGGCGATGCCCAGCACATAGCCGACGGCCGTCGGCCCCAGCCCCGAGCCGGCCGCCGCCTGCCCCGCCACGGTGTTGGACGAGGTGACGAACGGATAGGTGCCGTGGTCGTTGTCGAGCAGCGCGCCCTGCGCGCCCTCGAACAGGATGCGCGCACCGGCGCGGCGCTTCTCGTCGAGCACCCGCCACACCTGCCCGACGAAGGGCAGGATCTGGTCGGCCACCGCCATGAGCTCGCTCCGCAGCGCCTCGACCGTCAGCTCGGGCTGCCCCATGCCGCGGCGCAGCGCGTTGTGATGCGCCAGCAGCCGCTCGATCTTGGCCGGCAGCGACGCCGGCTCGCTGAGGTCGCACACCCGGATGGCGCGGCGGCCCACCTTGTCCTCATAGGCCGGCCCGATGCCGCGCTTGGTGGTGCCGATCTTGAGGCCGGAATTGCTGTTCTCGCGCTGGGCGTCGAGCTCGCGATGCAGGCTGAGGATCAGCGGCGCGTTGTCGGCGATCATCAGGATCTCGGGCGTCACCTCGACGCCCTGCGCACGGAGCTTTTCGAGCTCGCCGACGAAATGGTGCGGATCGACCACCACGCCGTTGCCGATGACGCTGAGCTTGCCGCGCACCACGCCCGAGGGCAGCAGCGCCAGCTTGTAGCTCACCCCGTCGATGACCAGCGTATGGCCGGCATTGTGGCCGCCCTGGTAGCGCACCACCACGTCGGCGCGCTCGCTCAGCCAGTCGACGATCTTGCCTTTGCCTTCGTCGCCCCATTGGCTGCCGACGACGATCACATTTGCCATGAAGGGCCCCTTCGGAACTGCGCCGGCGGGGTGCCCCCGCGGCAGCCCCGGACCATGCGGCAACTATCGTGGGCAAAGGCCGCGCCCGCCCCGCTGGGCGGCTCCGGCATTTGCGGATGTCCCATAGACCAGTTGCGGCGCTGTGACAAACCCCCGGATCGCGCGGGCTGGCCTCGGCCGGCGAAACAGGAAATAAGAGCGCGCGCCCCTGCTTCCGGCCCCGCCCGTCCCGCCCGATGACCGACACTACCGCTTCCCCGCTCGCCCGTGCCGTCGCCGCCCTGCTGGCGAACCCCGTGCTGCTCCTGGTGCTGTGCAACCTGTTCTGGGGCGGCAACGTCGTCGCCGGCAAGGCGGCGGTGGGCCAGATCGACCCCTACGCGCTGATGGTGCTGCGCTGGGGCGGCGCCTTCCTTGCCATCCTGCCCTTCGTCGCGAGGCCGCTCAGGCGCGACTGGCGGGCGCTGCGCGCCCGCTGGTGGCTATTCGCGTTCTACGGCGCCGTCGGCTACGCGACCTTCAACGCCGCCGTCTACCTCGCGGCCCACCTGACCACGGGCTTCAACATCGGCCTCGTGCAGGTGACCATCAACATCTTCGTCATGGCGCTGAGCTTCGCGCTGTTCCGGACGCGGGTGCGGCCGCTCCAACTCGTCGGCGTGGCGCTGACCATCGCCGGCGTCGCCCTCACCACCAGCCGCGGCGATCTCGGCCGCATCCTCGCGCTCGACCTCAATTTCGGCGACGTGCTGATGCTCGGCGCCTGCCTCGGCTACGCCGTCTACTCCATCGCCCTGCGCTGGCGCCCGGCGACCAACTGGCTGAGCTTCCTGTTCGCCACCTTCCTCGGCGCGACGCTCGCCTCGCTCGGCTTCGCCGCCACCAGCGGCGGCGGCCTCGGCCACCTCGTCGCGAGCTTTGCCGACATCACCCCGCTCGGCTGGCTCATCGCCGCCTATACGGTGCTGTTCCCCTCGATCGTCAGCCAGATGTTCTATGTGCGCGGCGTCGAGCTCATCGGCGCCAACCGCGCGAGCCTGTTCATCAACCTGATCCCGCTGTTCGGCGCGGCCGGGGCCGTGCTGATCCTGGGCGAGCGGCTCGAAACCTTCCACCTCGCCGCCGGCGCCCTGGTCGTCGCCGGCATCGTGCTGGCGGAGTGGAGCGCGCGGCGGGGCTGAGCTCAGGCGGCCCGGCGCGACGGCGCGCACTCGAGCCCGAACTCGCGGCACAGCGCCTCGACATCCGCGATGGTCCAGTCCGCCCTGGGATTGGCCCGCATCTGTTCGAGGCGCTTGCTCATTGCGAAAAGCTCAGCGCCTTGGCCTGCTTGACGCCGGGCAGCGCGGCGATGGCCTTGAGCTGGGCTTCGGTCACCGCGCCGTCGATGGAGAGCAGCGCGATGGCGTCGCCGCCGACCTCGGCGCGGCCGAGGTTGAAGTTGGCGATGTTGATGCCGAGATCGCCCAGCAGCGTGCCGAGCCGGCCGATATGTCCCGGCTTGTCCTCGTTGGTGACGTAGAGCATCGAGGGCGTCACCTCGGCGTCCATGCTGATGTTCTTGACCTGCAGGATGCGCGGCCGGCCATTGGCGAACACCGTTCCGGCGACGGCCCGCTCCTGCTTCTCGGTGGTCACCGTGATGCGGATATAGCCCTCATACGCCCCCTGCTGGTCGCGCGTCAGGATCTCCACGGCGATGCCGCGATCCTTGGCCACCTGCGGCGCCGAGACCATGTTGACCTCGTGCATCTGCGGCTTCAGCAGGCCGTTGAGCGCCGCCGCCGTCATCGGCTTGACGTTGAGCGCCGCGACGCTCCCCTCATATTCGATGCGGATGGCCTTGATCGGGTTCTCGGTGAGCTGGCCGGCGAACGAGCCGAGCACTTCCGCCAGCTTCACCCACGGGGTGAGCCGCGGCGCTTCCTCGGCCGAGATCGAGGGGAAGTTGAGCGCATTGGTGATCTCGCCCGTCATCAGATAGGCCGAAATCTGCTCGGCCACCTGCAGAGCCACGTTCTCCTGCGCCTCGGTGGTCGAGGCGCCAAGGTGCGGCGTGGCGATGAAGTTGGCGAGCTCGAACAGCGGATTGTTCTGCGCCGGCTCCTCGACGAACACGTCGAAGGCCGCACCCGCCAGCTTGCCGCTCTTCAGCGCCTCGTAGAGCGCCGCCTCGTCCACCAGCCCGCCGCGCGCGCAATTGATGAGGCGCGCGCCGTCCTTCATCCTGGCGATGGCCTCGGCATTGATGATGTTGCGCGTCGCCTCGATCAGCGGCGTGTGCAGCGTGATGAAATCGGCACGCTTCAGCAGCTCGTCGAGCTCGACCTTCTCGACGCCCAGCGCCTGCGCGCGGTCGGCGGTGAGGAACGGATCGTAGGCGATGACCTTCATCTTGAGGCCCTGCGCGCGATCGGCGACGATCGAGCCGATATTGCCCGCGCCGATGAGGCCCAGCACCTTGTTGGTGACCTCGACGCCCATGAAGCGGTTCTTCTCCCACTTCGACGCCTTGGTCGAGGCGTCGGCCTCGGGGATCTGCCGGGCGAGCGACAGCATCAGGCTGATGGCGTGCTCGGCCGTGGTAATCGAGTTGCCGAAGGGCGTGTTCATCACGATGATGCCCTTCTTGGTGGCGGCCGGAATATCGACATTGTCGACGCCGATCCCGGCGCGGCCGATGACCTTGAGATTGGTGGCCGCCGACAGGATCTTCTCGGTCACCTTGGTGGCCGAGCGGATGGCCAGCCCATCATAGGCGCCGATCACCTCGAAGAGCTTGTCCTTGTCCTTGCCGAGATCCGGCAGGTAATCCACCTCGACGCCGTGATCCTTGAAGATCTGCACGGCGGTCTTGCTGAGCTTGTCCGAAACGAGAACCTTGGGCATCTAAGCCTCCAGAGCGAATAGCGAATAGCGAATAGCGAATAGCGAATAGGGTGAGGGCAAATGGCAAGCGCAGCGAGCAGCGCATTCGCTGCTCGCCAATCGCTCGGCTCAGAGAGCCGCCTTCTCGACGGCAAAGGCCCAGTCCAGCCAGGCGGTCAGCGCGGCGAGATTGGACGCCTCGACGGTCGAGCCGGCCCAGATGCGCAGGCCGGTCGGCGCGTCGCGATAGCCGCCGATGTCATAGGCCACGCCTTCCTTGTCGAGCCGGCTGACGATGGCCTTGGCAAAGGCCGCCTGCGCCTCGGCGCTCAGCGCCTTGATCTCGGGGTCGGCGATGACGAGGCACACCGACGTATTGGAACGCTGCTCCGGCACCCTGGCGAGGTTCTCGATCCACGGCGTGCGCGCCACCCAGTCGTCGAGCACCTTGAAATTGGCGTCGGCACGCGCCTGCATGGCCTTGAGCCCGCCGATCGACTTGCCCCACTCCATCGCGTCGATCGCATCCTCGATGCACAGCATCGACACGGTGTTGATGGTGGCGCCCTGGAACACGTCCTCCATCAGCTTGCCGCCCTTGGTGAGGCGGAAGATCTTGGGCAGCGGCCGGTCGGGCTTGAAGCTTTCGAGCCGCTCGACGGCGCGCGGCCCGAGGATCAGCACGCCATGCGCCGCCTCGCCGCCCAGCGCCTTCTGCCACGAGAAGGTGACGACATCGAGCCTGGAGAAATCGAGGTTCTGCGCAAAGGCCGCCGAGGTGGCGTCGCAGATGGTGAGCCCCTCGCGGTCGGCCGGAATCCAGTCGGCATCGGGCACCCGCACGCCCGAGGTCGTGCCGTTCCAGGTGAACACCACGTCACGGCTGAAATCGACCTGCGTGAGGTCCGGCAGCTCGCCATAGGGCGCACGCAAGAGGCGCACGTCCTCGAGCTTGAGCTGCTTGGTCACGTCGGTGATCCAGCCTTCGCCGAAACTCTCCCAGGCCAGCATGTCGACGCCGCGGGCGCCGAGCACCGACCACAGGATCATCTCGACGGCGCCGGTATCGGAGGCCGGCACGATGGCGATGCGGTAGTCCGCCGGCACCGCGAGCAGTTCGCGCGTCAGCGCCACGGCCTTGTCGATGCGCGCCTTGGCCGGCTTGGCCCGGTGCGAGCGGCCGACCAGCGCGTTGGCGAGCGCCTCCACCGTCCATCCCGGACGCTTGGCACAGGGGCCCGACGAAAAATTCGGATTGGCCGGTTTCACCGCCGGCGCGGTCAGGGGCATAGCAGCCATGAGCGACCCTCCCAGGTCGAAAGCCTTGCGGTAGGGCAAGGTGTCCTGAGGCCGCTGATACTGAAACGCGGGCCGATGCGCAATAGAGAACGCGATTCGGCAATTCGTCGCGGGCCGCAGCAGGGCCGCGCTTGCCTTTTGCAGAGGACATGTCAGATTTCACCCGGCCATGATCGGGGGGCACAGCGCGTGGCGCGCATCGCCTGCAGCGCCATCGCAGGGGCGGGAATTGCCTGAGACTCAGAACGAAACGGATGGCAGCCCCCCGAAAGGCAGGCGCCGCAGGGCGCCGCGCCACGGGCTCGGCAGGCTGGGCTCCACCGTCGGGCAGGCCGGCGCCATCGCCACCGGGATACTGGCGCTCACGGCCGTGGCGACCATGATCTTCGACCTGCCCGGGCAGATTTCGGACATGCTGTCGCGCTCGGGTACCGTCGCCCTGCCGCTGGCCTATCCGCACGAACGCTGGCGCGAGGCGACGCTCGACGACTTCACCTGGCTGGGCGAGGCGGGCTGGTGCGTGCCCGAGCAGCGCGCCTTCCTGCTCTACATCCCCTTCGAGAACACGCTGCAACTGGTCTTCGACTATCTCGGCAATCCGCAGGTGGACCAGGAAAGGTCGCTGATCCCGCTGCGCAACCTGCTGAAATCGGATGACGGCCTGTTCTACTACGAAATGGAAATGCTGCATGCGCGCATGGGCGTGTTCGTCAAGGAAAACGAACTCAGTGCCGACCGGAGCCTGCTGATCCGCTTTCGCCAGATTCAGGACGACGGCTCCATTCAGCTGCAAAGCGAAACGCTCGGCTACCAGCAACTCTACCCGCAATGCCTCGACGCCTACGGCTATCAACCGGCCTGAGCCGCACGGGAGCGACGCATGACGACGGAAAAGCTCGACTGGCTCGCGCCGCTAAGCCGCTGGGAAAGCTGGACCGTCGTCGCCGGCAATCTGCTGCCGCTGCTCGGCATCTTCTATCTGGGCTGGGACGCGGCGACCCTCGTCATCCTCTATTGGGCCGAAACGGCTATCGTCGGCCTCTGGCTGGTCGTCCGCCTCGCCCTCGCCACGCCGGCCGAGCTGACGCCGGTAACGCCGCTGGTCGGCGGCAGGCCTGCCGAGGTCGGCGGCCTGGGCCTCGGCCTCTTCGTCCTCGTCCATGCCGGCTTCTTCATGGGCATCCACATGTTCATGCTGAGCGGCATCGCGCCGGGCGAATGGACGCGCCACCTCGCCTCGCCTGCGGCCTTCATCCTCGGCTTCATCATACCCACGGGACTGTGGATGCCGCTGGCCGGGCTGTTCATCGTGCGCGGCGTGACCACATGGCACGACATCCGCGCTGCCCGCCCGGTGACCCATCTCATTGCGGGATTCTATGCGCGTATCCTCGTCATGCAGTTCGTCATCCTGCTCGGCGGCATGGTGGCGCTGCTGGCCGGCAGCCCACTCGTGCTGCTCGTGCTCATCGTGCTGCTGAAAACGGCGTTCGAGCTTTACTGGGAGAGGCTCGGCGCCTGGCTCGAGGCGGTCTTTTCTAGTCAAAAACCACGAGGTTGAGCGCCGGCAGCGGACCGCCGGGAAACTCGATCAGCCGCCCCCCCTCGCGCAACCCGCCGAGGTCGATGCGGTAGAACCCGATTCTGTCGATGAGCGTGCCGATCTCGGCCTTGGCCGCCGCGTCGTCGCCGGCCATGAACAGCACGCGCCGCCCGCCCTCGGCGCGCGGATCGCCCGCCACCAGATGCGGCAGAATGTGGTTGAACGCCTTCACCACCCGCGCACCCGGCACGAAGCCGGCGAACACCTCGCTCGACGTCCGCCCGCCCAGCTCTACCGGCCTGAAGCTCGGCCCGCCGAGCGCATTGGTGCAGTCAACGACGATGCGCCCCGGCCAGTCGCCGCCGGCCACCGCCTCGGCGAGCCGCCCCCACGGCACGGCGACGAAGACGATGTCGGCCGCCAGCACCTCGGCGCGCGTCCCCACCGTGACGTGCGGCATGAGGCTCGCCGCCAGCGGCCCGAGCACGGCCGGCCCGCGCCGGTTGACGATCTTCGCCGCGATGCCGGCTCGCGCCAAGGCGGTGGCGATGGCCGAGCCCACGGCGCCGGCGCCCACGATTCCGATGCTCACGACGCTGCCGCTCCGCCTCTGAAGGTCCGGGCGACCGCTTAGCCCGGCACCATGCGGAACACCAGCCCGTCATCGGTGAGGACTAGCAGTTCCCCGACCCCGTCGGTGCCGAAGCCGATGACGTTGCCGAGGCTGTCGCCGGTGTTCACAAACCCCGTCGCCGCGCCGTCCACGAGACGCAGGCTCTCGACGCTGCCGACGCAGTAATCGGCGAAAAAATAGCGTCCGGCGAGCGTCGGCAGCGCCGCCCCGCGATAGACCAGGCCGCCGGTGATCGAGCAGCCCGGGTCATGCGCATAGACGTGGACGGGCAGCACCATGCCGCCCTGCACGCACATGCTGCCGGGCGGATAGCACTCGCGCCCCTCCATCACGCGCCAGCCGAGATTGGCGCCGGCCGCCTCGGCAAGCGGCAGCGCGTCGATCTCCTCCCAGGCGTCCTGGCCCACATCGGCGATGTAGAGCGTGTCGCCGTCGAAGGCGTTGCGCCACGGGTTGCGCACGCCGAACAGGAAGATCTCGGGCGCCCCGCCGCCGGTGGCGAACGGATTGCCGGGCGGGATGGCATAGGGCGCGCCGCCCTCCGCGCCCTCCCTGGGATCGATGCGCAGGATCTTGCCCAGGAGCACGTCGCGATTCTGGCCGTTGCCGATCTCCCCGTGCCGGTCGCCGCCGCCCCCGCCATCGCCCGTGGCGATGTAGAGCAGCCCGTCCGGCCCGAAACCGAGCCAGCCGCCATTGTGGTTCGACTCGGGCTGCGCGATGGCGAGGAGCCGCTGCGCCGACGCGCCATCGGCCACGCCCGCCGCCGCCCGGTAGGCGACCACCTGCGTGTCGCCATTCCTGTCGGTGAAATCGACGTAGAAGCGGCCGTTCGCCGCGAAATCCGGGTCGAAGGCAAGGCCCAGAAGGCCCTGCTCGTTACCGCCGCTCACCTCGCCGGAAATGTCGAGAAATACCGCGCCCGGCGCGCCATCCTCCAGAAACCGCACCGTGCCGGTCTTTTCGACCACCAGCACCCGCTCGCTGCCCGGCAGCGGCAGAGCCGCGACGGGCCGGGAGAATCCGGCGCCGACCGGCGCGAAGGCCACCGCCACGCCGTCGATCGTCGCGCCCTGCGCGAGGGCCGGGGCGGCCAGCAGCGCCGCGAGGAGAAAGCCGATGATCCGCATCGCGTCGCACTCCCGTTAACGCCGATAATGCCGAAGATTCCGTGGCGGCCGATTTTCGGGTAAACTTGTAGCGGCTTTTATGGGAGTACGCGGCATGGCGCGCAAATATTTCGGCACGGACGGCATTCGCGGCCTTGCCAACGGGCACAAGCTGACGCCCGACCTCGCCATGCGCGTCGGCATGGCCGCCGGCCTCAAATTCGCGCGCGGCGGCCCCCGCAACCGCGTCGTCATCGGCAAGGACACGCGCCGCTCCGGCTACATGATCGAGAACGCGCTGGCCGCCGGCTTCACCGCCGTGGGCATGGACGTCTACTTCCTCGGCCCCATGCCGACGCCCGCCGTCGCCATGCTGACGCGCTCGCTGCGCGCCGACATCGGCGTCATGATCTCGGCCTCGCACAACCCCTTCGACGACAACGGCATCAAGCTCTTCCGCCCCGATGGCTTCAAGCTCTCCGACGAGATCGAGACGCAGATCGAGGAGCTGATGGACGGCGACATCTTCGGCCAGCTGTCGCAGGGCCGCGACATCGGCCGCGCCCATCGCGACGAGGCAGCCCAGACCCGCTACATCGAATACGCCAAGCGCACCTTGCCCAAGAACATCGACCTCACGGGCCTGCGCGTCGTCATCGACTGCGCCAACGGCGCCGCCTACAAGGTCGCCCCGGTGGCGCTGTGGGAACTGGGCGCCGAGGTCGTGCCGATCGGCGTCGAGCCCAACGGCTTCAACATCAATGACGAGGTCGGCTCCACCGCCACCGCCGCCATCCAGGCCAAGGTGAAGGAAGTGCGCGCCGACATCGGCATCGCCCTCGACGGCGACGCCGACCGCGTCGTCATCGTCGACGAGCGCGGCGAGGTCGTCGACGGCGACCAGCTGATGGCGGTCATCGCCCAGTCCTGGCACGCGCGCGGCGAATTGCGCGGCAACGGCATCGTCGCCACCATCATGAGCAATCTCGGGCTCGAGCGCTATCTGGGCTCGCTCGGGCTCGGGCTCAACCGCACCAAGGTCGGCGACCGCTACGTGCTCGAGAGCATGCGCGCCAACGGCTTCAATGTCGGCGGCGAGCAGTCGGGCCACATCATCCTCTCCGACTTCACCACCACGGGCGACGGGCTGGTGGCGGCGCTGCAACTGCTCGCCGTGGTCAAGGAGGCCGACATGCGCGTCTCCGAGGTGTGCCACCGCTTCGAGAAGGTGCCGCAGCGGCTCACCAATGTGCGCTTCAAGGCCGGCAAGCCGCTCGACCACAAGCTCGTCGTGCAGGTCATCGCCGAAAGCCGCGACCGGCTCGGCAAGGACGGCCGCCTCGTCATCCGCGAAAGCGGCACCGAGCCGGTGATCCGCGTCATGGCCGAAAGCGACGATGCCGGCCTCGTCGAGGCCGTGGTCGAGCAGATCGCGACGACCATCCGGCAGGTCGCCTGAGCGAGTAGAAGCGGGTGTTGACCCAATATTAGGGTTAAGGTTTAGGGTTAAGCGCAATTTAAGAAAATAGCGGCACAGTACCTGACGATCGACGGGTGTCGTCGTGGCGAAATCAAGGACTGTGTGATCATGCGTATTCTTTTTGCAGCGCTGCTGATGGCGCTCGGCGCCCTCGTCAGCGCCCCCGCCCTGGCGGCGGACATGCCGGACTATCCGGACATCGAAATTCCCGAGGTCGACTACGGCCTGGGCGGCAGCTTCTACCTGCGCGGCAGCGTCGGGGCGAACCTGCTATGGGCCCAGGAGCACGTGCCGACCCCGGGCTGCGGCCCCTGCGGCGGCCTCATCACCTTCCCGACGGCGGCCGGCTACGGCTACTCCATCGGCGCCGGCTTCGGCTACGAGATGGGCACGGGCCTGCGCGTCGACGCCACCGTCGACTACCTCGACAACAAGGGCCTGACCAACGGCACCCATGCGCTCAACCTGCGCGGCGGCGTCATCCTCGCCAACGCCTACTACGACTTCCCGGTCTCGGGCGGCGGCTATGCCGAAGGCGGCTTCGGCGCCTATCTCGGCGCCGGTGCCGGTGCGGCCGTCTACCAGACCCACGTCACGGGCCCCTCGGCGCCGGCCGATGGCGGCGGCTGGACGCCGGCCGCGGCGGCGATGGCGGGCGTCACCTACGACGCCGGCAACTGGGTCGCCGACCTCGGCTACCGCATGATCTACATGCCGACGATTTCGAACTACGTGTCGGGAGACAATTTCTACCTCCACGACAACACGCTGCACGAGATCCGCGGCACGGTACGCTACCGCCTGCACTAGGCGCCTCACGACACCCGACCGGAGCGGCGCCCCCTCGCGGGCGCCGCTTGTCGTTTCAGGGCGCGAGCTGGAAGCGCTCGAAGCGGCCGAGCTCCGCCTCGATCAACGCCTTGTGGGCCCGCGGTCGCCCGCTGCCGAGCCAGTGCCACGCCTGGATGAGGAGCCGCCCCGCCGCCCTGTCGGTCTTCAGATCGAGCGCCGCCACCACCTCGTCGCCGACGAGGACCGGCAGCGTGAAATAGCCGAAGCGGCGCCTGGCCCTGGGCACATAGGCCTCGAAGACATGCTCGTAGCCGAAGAACAGCGCAAGCCGCGCGCGCTGGATCACCAGCGGATCGAAGGGCGACAGGATGTGGACGAGCGGCCCGAGCGGCGGCAGCGCCGCCTCCAGCACCTCCGGCGCCGCCCAGTGCGGCACCTCGCTGCCTTCGATCCTGACCTCGACCAGCTCCTTGCGGCGCACGCGCCGCACCAGCTCGGCCTCCACCGCCGGCGAGAAGCGCAGCCACGGATGCATCACCGAGGGCGCGCTGACGAGGCCCTGCGCGCGCAGCGCCCGCTCGAGCTGATAGGCCGCCACCTGCCCCGGCGTGGCACCGCGCGGCAGCCCGCGCCAGCCGAAATGCCGTTCCGTCAGCTCGTAGGACTTGACCATGCCCTGGCGTGACCCGATGGTCAGCCGGCCATCGTAGAAGGCCCGCTGCAGCGCCGCCTTGGACGGTTTGCGGCTGGCCCAGGGATGGGTTTTCTCGACCAGCACCTTGTCGTCCATGTCGCGGATCGACACCGGCCCGTCGCGGCGGATGCGCCGCAGCACGCGCTGCACCTCGGTATCCGGCGCCCGCGCCGCCCATTGCGTGGCATTGGCGCGATGCGCCTTCATCGCCGGCACGAAATAGCGGAAATCGGCGACCGGCACATAGGCCAGCGCGTGCGTCCAGTATTCGAACACGGTTCTGTCCCCGGCCTGCGCTTGATGCAGGTCGGCGCGCCGGTACTCGGGGATGCGCGTATAGAGGATGTGGTGGTGCGAGCGCTCGATGACATTGATCGTGTCGATCTG
>JBDHTK010000005.1:0-34468 GCA_039808625.1 Devosia sp.
CAGCCCGCGCTCGGGCTGCGTGACCGACGCGATGATCGCGATCACCGCGAGCGACGCGGTGAGGAAGCCGCCGCGGCAATAGCCCGAAAGCTCGAAGCCGCCGGCGCGCAACTCGGCCGCCGCCCGCTTGAGGCCGATGGCGGCGACCTGCTCGCGCCACGGCGCGAGGCCGCGAATGCCGTGGCGCCTGCAGGCTTCGATGATGGCGGACAGGTCGCCCTGGGCACGCACCGTCGCGGTGTTGAGCGACAGCCAGCGATGGTCGGCCGAAAAATCCCGCATCGCGTTCAGCCCGCGTGCACCGGCACGATGGCCCGGCGGGCCTCGGGGCGGCATGCGGTCATGACGGGACTCCTCTTCCGGCCTCGTTCCGGCCTCGGGGCCTCACGGGGAAACGTAGGGGGCGCGCCTTGGCGCGTCAATTGCTTCGCCCGGGGCTGCGCCGTTGCCAGCGCGCCCACGCCACCGGTTCGGACAAAGCCGGCGAGGCGGCATGGCCCCTTGCCAGGGGCGCGGCAGGGTGATGTACGGTCGAATTGCGCGAAGCCGCGGGCGACATGCGGACGATCTCCCCCCATCCGCCTCGCGGGCCGGGCGCGCCAAATCCGGGATCGGAGCGACCGTGGACTTTTCGAGCATTGACGGCATCGTCAGCGACATGGATGGGGTGCTCTGGCGTGGCGACATGGCCCTGCCCGGCCTCGCCGACCTCTTCGCCTTCACGCGTGACGCCAGACTGCCGCTGGCGCTCGCCACCAACAACAGCGCCAAGTCGCAAGGCGAATATGTGGCCAAGCTCGCAAGGCTGGGCGTTGCGGGCGTGCGCGAAGAGCAGATCGTGACGTCGCGCGTCGCCACGGTCGACTATCTCCGGCGGCACCATCGCGCCGGCAGCACCGTCTATGTCATCGGCAGCCGCGGCCTTGCGGAGATGATCGCGGCGGCCGGCTTCGTCGTCGCGGCAGAGGCGCAGATCGTCGTCGTCGGCCTCGACACGGCGCTCACCTACGACAAGCTGTGGCGGGCCACGCACCTCATCAGTTCCGGCGCCACCTTCCTCGGCCGAGGGCGGCCTCATGCCGGGCGCGGGCAGCATCCTCGCGGCGCTCGAGGCGGCGACCGGCACCGCCCCGACCATCATCGGCAAGCCGCAGCCGGCCATGTTCGAGGCGGCGCTCGGCGTGCTCGGCACGGCGGCGGCGCGCACGCTGATGCTGGGCGACCGGCTCGCCACCGACATCGCCGGGGCCCGGCGCGCCGGGCTCAAGGCCGCGCTGCTGCTGACCGGCGTCACCACGGCTGCGGACGTCGCAACCGCCGGCATCTCCCCCGACGCGGTCTTTGCCGACCTGCCGGCGCTGCTGACGGCGTGGCGCCTGGCCAGGTAGGGCGCCCCGCCGGGCGGGCAGCGGCAGCTAAGGGAGAGCCGGTCCTGCGGGATCGGCTCCCGACGGCGCGGGTCGGGCTATTTCGACAAAACGCGCTTGAGGCTGATGACGGCGAGCAGGGTCGCGACCAGCGCGATCGGCACGGCAATCAGCATGGAGTAGTCCGGCATGTCGACGCCGGCGTGCTGCAGCGCCTCGATGCACACCTTGATCAGGCCGATGAGATAGTAGCCGATGGCGATGGCGGAGAGGCCTTCGACGGAACGCTGGATTTTCACCTGCGTCTCGGCGCGCTTGGCCAGCAGCTCGAGCTGTTCGCGGTTCTGGTCCTGCACGGCCACCTGAATGCGGGTCTGCAGGATTTCGATCAGGTGATCGGCGGCCATCGCCATCTGCTCGAGGCGGGAGGCCGTCGCGGCGCAGGTGCGGACGGCCGGACGGAAGCGCCGGTCGATGAAGACCCCGTAGCGCTGGCAGCCGGGCAGGCGCGCTTCGCGCAGTTCGGCAATGCGGTCTTCCACGATCTTGGCGTAGGCGGCCGTGGCGCCGAAGCGGTTGCGCGTCCTGGCTGCATCCGAGACGATGCGCGCGGAGAGTTCCGTCACGTCGGCCAGCAGCTGCCGGTGCTGCGTCTCCTCGACCGAAATGTGCCGGTCCGCCAGCTTGGTGAGCTCCGTGTCATACTCCACCAGCACCGGCGCCAGGTTCCGTGCGATCGGAAATCCCTTCAACGACATTGACCGGTAGGTCTCGATCTCGCACAGCCGGCGCACCATCCGGCCCAGCCGGTACTCCTTCAGATTCTTGTTGAACAGGATTATGCGGCTCACGCCGTTCTGGACGACAAAATCGGAGACGACGATGGCGTCGCCGCCGCCGATGGCCGAGCCCGCCGCCTGGCGCAGGCCATAGGCCTCCAGCTCGTCGGTGCTCAGCGATTCCCTGCCCAGGCAGACGAGGATGCGGACGCGGCAGACGACGTCCTCGTCGGGAAGCGCGGCGAGCCCGGGAATGGCCAGCCAGTACGCCGGCGTGTTCGGCCAATGCTGCGGCTCCGCCGCCAGCGGCGCAACGGTGGTGACGGTAACGAACTCGGTATGTCTTTCCACGGAATATCGCACGTCGGAGTCCGGCAGTCGGCCGAAACCCGCGCCACCGCTGCCGAGCTCGGCGATCGCGATGTGGGGCGTGCTTATGGAAACGTGATCGATGACGGCGAGGCCCGAAAAATAGAGCGACGGCCGCGCATGCAGCTCGGCGTTGAAATCGCGCATCGCGCCGTCCGCTGCGCCCGCCCTGTCGCCCATCGCGTGTCTCCACTCCGCGGGCCTAGTGTTTCGCCAATTATGGCCCGCTTTTCCAGAGCCCGTTTTCTACGGCCTCGGCGCGCCCATCGCCATCGGCGTCGGATAGGCAATTCGTCGCTCCGGGCGAACGGCGGCGGACAACGAGGGGCCGTGCGCGCCCCGGGGCGCGCACGGCAATGGAGCCGCCGTCGAAACCAAAGTCCTGGAGGAGCTGCCGCGGAGGACAGCGGCACAATCGGGGGCGCCCTGCAGGTCGGAATGGCCGGGGCCGTTGGGCCTACATCGAACCGGAGAGGCGCGCGTAGATGCCGAAGGGGCCCTGGTCGGCGACGGCGTCGATGACCGGAATGCCCACCGACGCATCGAGTGTAACGTTGTTCCAACTATAGCTCATGCCCGCACCCACCGAAGCCATCGTGGTTTCGGTGGGATAGCTCGAAAACACCTGCCCGAAATCACCGAGGAGGAACAGGTCGAGGCCCTCGACCTGCTCGGGCGCCCAGCGCAGCTCGGTCTGCACGTAATAGCCGCTGTCGCCGGCCACGCCGTCGGAAGGATAGCCGCGCACCGTGCTCTGGCCGCCGATCTGGAACAGCAGGCTGCCCGGCATGCCGGCGAGCCCGCTATAGGGGAAGGTGTATTGCCCCGCGCCGCGCGCCACGAGCCGCACGGCGTCGGTGACGCGGTACTCGGCATTGCCGCTCGCCGTGGCGATGACGAAGCCCTGCAGCGTATCGTCGAGGCGGTTGTCGGCCAGCGCCCGCACCAGCTGCGGCTGCACGGAAATCGCGACCTTGTCGTTGCTGTAGGTGGCGGCGGCGCCGACCGCCAGCTTGGTCAGAATCCCGTCGGCGAGCGGGACGCCGGCGGCGAAGGATTGCGAGGCGCCGACCGAGGCCGTGACCAGCCCCTGCAACGTCAGGTCGGAGCGTGCGAGGAGCGTCTGCGACAGCGTGCCGGTGAGGCTCACCGAACGGCCGGTGATGTCGAGATCGACCGTCGGCCCGTCGATGACCCGGATCGTCGAGGCGGTGGCGCCGAGCGCGAGGCGCGTGCCGAAGGTGCTGACCGGCATGTCGTAGGTGACGGTACCGGCAAGGCTGCCCAGCGAGGCAGTGCCGAGGAGCATCAGGTTGTCGTCGATGCCGAAGGCGCCATAGCTGTTCACGCTGGCACTGGCCTGCAGCGTGCCGGTCGAGGCCACGCCGTAATTGTCGAGGCTGACCTGCGCGGCAAGCGGCCTGGGCTCGACCACCCCGAGTGTCAGGTCGGTGAGGCCGAAGGCGGCACCCGGCTGCAGCAGCAGGCTCATCTGCGCATGATGCGACTTGTTGAACAGCAGGATGTCGCGGGAGGCGCGCGGCACGTCCACCACGCCATCGTCGCGCGACAGGCGGACGGCGTCGAGGAGCATGGAATTGGCGGTGCGGTGCTCGCCCACCACGGAGATGGTGCCGACGCGGCCTTCGACGAGGTTCACGTGCAGGATTCCGTCCGACAGCTTCTGCGGCGGCAGCAGGGCGCTGGCGGTGACGACGCCCTTTTCGGCGTAGAGGTCGTTGACGTCGCGCACGAGCCGCGAGATCTCGGAAAAATCCACCATGCGGCCGAGATAGTCCGCCACGATGGCGTCGAGCTCGGCCTGGCTCAGGAAGGCCGAGGGCGGATCGAAGACGACCGAGCGCAACTGCACGGTAGGGCCGCCGGGCGGCGGCAGGTCGGCGCGCACCGTATCGCCGGAAACGACAGGTTCGCCTTCGGGCACCATGCCGACGGCGGCGAGGTCGGCGGCCATGCGCTCATTGTTGCGCGCCACGACGCCGGCCGGATCGCTGCTCTGCGCGACGGCCGCGCCGGTCAGCAAGAGGGCGAGGCCGAGTGCCGGAGGCAGCCGGCCAAGGAGTATGTGGCGCCGCATCGCCGGTCCCCTCATGGCGTGATGGCGCCGAGCTGCACGGCGGGCGGCGGCCCCTTGACCACCACCGGATAGGCGACGCCGTTGATGACGATCCGCTCGCCGTCCTCTTCGAACAGAATCTCGCGCTCCTCCTCTTCGCCGTTCGGGCCTATCGTCAATACCAGGAGCCGGTCAAGCGGCATGCCGTGCAGCATCGCGCGGATGGTGTCGCGCACCAGGCTCGCGCCCTCATAGGGCAGGCCGTTGAGCACGTCCGTCACCTGCGCGCTGCGGTCGTAGCGCACGACGAAGGCGTTGGTAGTGGTGTGGAAATTGTCGAGGGTGAGCCCGAAGGCGAAGCCCGGCTGGAACATCTGCACGTTGAAGCCCGGCAGCGGGCCCGGCGAGCGGTTCTCGACGAGCAGCTTCTGCAGCGGCGTGGTGAGCTTGGCCGAACCCGGCACATAGGCGCTGACCACCGACACGAATTTCGCCGTGGTCTTGATGTCGCTCTCGTAGAAGCGCAGCGACGGCAGGATGAGGCCGGCCGGCGCGTCCACCGTGACGTCCGCCCAGGTGCCGACCTTGCCCTTGCCGCCGGTGAGGGTGAGCTTGAGCGGGTCGGGACCCGGCGGCACCTGGCGGATATTGGCCTCGAGCTCGTTGGCGCGCAGCACCGCTTCCTCGGCCACCTGCAGGTCGGGGAGCCGGAGGGCGCCCTCGGTGTCGAGGATGACCTTGAGCGCGTGCAACTGGTCGATGTCGATGTCGCCGCCGGCCTCGACGCTCACCGTGCCCTTCAGCGCCTCGAGCAGCGAGCCGTGGAACTTGCCGACCGCCGTCAGGTAGATGCTGCCGTCGCCGGCGACGGCGCGCACCGTCACCGGATCGGCGAGGAGGGCCGCGTGGATGTCGCCCGCGAGCGCTTCCAACGCCACGGCGCTCGACAGGATGCGCAGCGGGTTGGGCACATCGGTGATGGCATTGGCGCTGCCGGGGATGTCGCCGGGGCCGTCCTGCCACTTGCTGTTGGCCTCGGTCTTGTCGCCGATGCCGAGCGCCGCGGTGACCGAGACGCTGGCGCCCGTCGCCATCGCCTTGATGTCGAAGACGCGGTCGGGATCGGTGCCGGCGAAGACGCGCCCGCCGCTGACGATGGTGACCGCCGCGTCGCTGCCGGCATCGCTCGCGCCGCTCTCGATGCCGGTCACCAGCGCATCGCCGTCCGTTTCGATGCCGATGCGGCCGATGTCGGCGACAAGGCTCGCGCCGTCGATCATCTTCAGCGCCCCGGCGCGCACGTCGATCAAGTCGCCCAGCGCATGCACCTGCCCGCGGCTCGACAGCACGAGGCGCGCGCCGGCGGCGAGGTCGATGCGGCCCGGCGCCGTCACCGCGCCGTCAATCACCCCTTCGAGCGCCGCGGTCAGCTTGATCGAGCCGGCCGACGAGCTGGCCCCGGCGATGACGAACTGGTGGCCGGCCGGGCCGAAGAGGTTGATGAGCCCGCCGGCGCTGGCGGTGATACCGCCGCCCAGATTGCTGCCGACATTGAGCGCGTGGCCGGCCGTGCCGATGCTGCCGGTCACCTCGAGCAGCACCTTGGTGCCGAGGATGTTGATGAGCAGGTCGTCGTTGGCGTTGAGGAGCGAGCCGGTCGAGCTCAGCCGCACGTCCTGCGGGGAATAGACGGTATCGATCAGCGCGCTGCCGGTGAACTCGATATTGACGCCGGCCTGGGCCCGCGCCGTGAGCGTCGCATTCGACGCCAGCGCGAGCTTGAGCGGCGGATAGGGCGTGCCGGCCGGCGAGGCCAGCGGATCGATGCCGGCGCCGATACCGCCCTGGGCCGCCTCAAGCACCAGGCTGCCGGTGTTGACCGCACTGCCGCCCGGCGCGTTGATGATGGTGCCGATGACCTTGATGCGCGTCTCGCCGGGCACCGAGATGGCGCCGAGCGCGCCATTGCCGCGCGAGGCGAGGTAGGCGGTGCCGAGGTCCGGCGTGGCGCCGCTGGGCGGCGTCGTGACGGTGACGTTGAGCGCGTCGGGCGCGTCGAAGTTGAGCGGGCGCTTGGCGAGGATGACGATGGTCATATCGGACGCCGGGATGGTGCCCGCCACCGCCGCGTCGAAGGCGGCCTGCTGCTGCGTCGTCATGTCGGCATAGTCGGTGCCGAGCGGAATATCGATCGTCGCGGTGCCGATCTTCACCGTCAGTTGCAGGTCGGAGCGCTCGGCGGCGGCCAGCGCCACCTTCTGGGCGATGGTCATGTCCCTGGGGTCGATGTCGGCGGCGATGGAGAGGCCGACAGCGGAGGTGCCCGCGCCGACCGTCTCGCCGACGCCGAGGCCGGCCTCGATGGTGACGGTGCGGCCTGCGACGTTGGCCTCCTTGATGATGGGATTGGTCGCGGTGATGGTCTTGAGCGCGCCCGGCGACAGCGAGAAGGCGAGCTGCCGCTCGGTCCAGGTGGCGCCGCGCGTCAGCTGCGCCGCTTCGTCGAGGCTTGCCGTATAGGTGTAGCCGGCCTCGTAAGTGGCCGTCAGCCCGCCCACCTCGGCGTGCAGCTCGTGATAGAGCGCGGTCTGCGCGCTGCCGAAATCGGCGATGCGCTGAACCACGGCCGCGGCCACGGCGGCATCGTCGAAGTCCGGGTTCTCGGCGCGCACCAGCGTGTCGAACTGCTGGCTCAGCGCCTCGTACTGGGCGCTGCCCGGCGCGACGGTGATGGTGAAGTCGGGATCGTAGGCACCATCGCCGCGGATGCGCCAGTACTGCTCGTAAGCCTGGGTGCGGGCGGTCTCGAAGGCCTTGATGGTCGCCGCCTGCTTTTGGGCATTGAGCGTGCCGTCGACGCCGCGCGCCGTATCGGTGGCGAGCAGGCCGAGCGATTCCCAGTAGCCCAGCAACTGCTCGTAGGTGCGCGAGTCGATGCTCTCCACGGGATTGTTGTCGAGGATGCGGCCGGTCGCGGCCAGCCGCACGTCGCCGCCGAGCGAGTGTACCTTGTCGACCAGCAGGGTGCCGTCGGCATTGCCGGACCAGATGCCGGAGGTGATGCCGATATCGCCGCCCGCCGTGGCCGTCAGGCCGTAATAGGGCGTCTGGACGAGGCTCGGATCGACCGCCGGGTCGCCGAAGGGGCGATAGAGCGGATTGCTCGTGAAGCCGGTATTGACGCGCAGCAACTGCCCGTCGGCCGTGGAACCGATGGCGCCGCCGGCGCTGAGCGAGACCCGCTGGCCCTCGATGAGCGAGCTGGCGCTGGCGGCGCTGATCGAGACCAGCGCCGTGAGGTCGATCCGGCCGCCCGTGGCGAGCGTCCCGCCGGTGGTGACCTCGCCCACCACCAGGTTGCCGCGCGTCGCGACGACGACATTGCCGGTATCGGCATGCGCATCGAGCGCGCCGCCCTTGAGCATGACGGCGACGGCGGGCGCATCGATGATGGCGGGCAGCCCGCCCGGCATGGCCGCGTAGTTGACGCCGCCGACGGAACCCGTCGCCTCGAGCTCGATATGGCGGCCCGTGACGACCGCACCCGCGCCGACGGTGGCGATGGAGGCCTGCGCGCCGCCGGTGCCGGCGGCAATCGATACGTCGCCGGCGGCATTGGTGATATTGCCGAGCAGCACGACGTCGCCGGCCGAAGCGACGGTGATGGCGCCGCTGTTGGCGCCGATGAAATTGACGCCGATGGGGTTGTCGGCCTTGAGCGAGTGGGCGGTGATCTCGGTGTAGCGCTGGGTGACCGTATAGTGGGTCGTCACCTCCCAGACCGTGCACAGCGTCCAGCCGATGCAGGTCTTGGACGTCGACCCCTCGTCGACCGTGATCTTGCTGGGGTCGGCCAGATAGTAGGTCGAGGTGACATAGGGCTGGCTGGCCAGCGTGCTGTTGTCGACCTCGGCAGGATAGCTGCTGGTCACGAGCTGCGTCCTGTGCGCGCTGTCCGACCAGTTGGTCGCGGCCTGCGGCTGCAGCGACTTGTCAGTGGTGAGATAGGTGCCGTCGGGCAGGCGCCGCACGCTCTCGATGGTGGGCGTGCCCTGCACCACCATGTCGTTCCAGTAGCTGGAGACGGTGAGCGCGCTGAGCGTGAAGAAGCTGTTGCGCGTGTAGGAGGTGTTCGAGACGCGCTTGTAGTCGGTGCCCGTGGTCCACACGTAGCGCATGTTCTCGGTGGGATTGTACGTCGCCTTGCGGTCGCTGCCGAAGCTGGTGGTGGCGTTGCCGGCGCGCACGAAATTACCGTCGTCGTCGAGGGCGCCGAGCTCGGTCAGGATGCGCACCTGGCCGGCGCTCTGGCCCGGCACGTAGTCGCGCGTATAGGTGGTGCGCCGGATGTCGACGCTGGGCGCACCGGCGCTGTCGACGGAGACGCCGACCACGTCGGTGATGACGATCTTGCCTTCGACGCCGCGCCCGTTGCCGCCATTGTCCTCGCCGGCGTGCAGCGCCTGCAGCACCACCGGAATGCCGGTGTCGTTGGTGATAGCGATGGTGCCGAAGCCGTCGAGCACGTTCAGCCGGCCGACCGGCTCGCCGCTGCCGACATAGGCGGTGTTGATGATCTGGCCGTAGAGCTCGATATAGCCGCCATTGACGCGGGTGCTGTCGACCACGAACTGGTTGTTGACGGCGTCATAGGCCGCGCCGATGGCACCCGGATCGCTGCCGGCCACCAGCTTGTAGGCGGCGCCCGGCGTCGCGCCGGGGGCGCTCATATAGGTGCGCAGCGTCGCGAGCGAGAATTCGAGCTGGCCGCTGATGCCGCCCGAAATATAGTCCTTCACGTTGATGGGCTGGAGCACGCCGGCGATCTTGACGTTGTAGACCGGGCTCGGATTGGGGCCGGTATCGGCAAGGTAGGCGCTGATGGCGGCCATCAGCCCGGCGGCCTCGTCGGATCTCAGCCCGGACGGCCCCATGTTGAGGGTGACGCCGCCGCCCAGATCGACCAGCGCCGAGATCGGGGCCTTGCTGACGATGATGGCATTCCGATAGGCGTCGATCTTGGCATCGATGACGCTCTGGTCGAAGCCGATGGCGCTCGCCACGTTGGTGGTGAGGGTCGGGTTGGTGCCAAGGTTCAGCGACCATGCGGCGATGCCGCTCTGGATGGTGCTGTTGATGTTGAGGTAGCGGGCGGCGATCGAGATCGAGCCGTTGACGATGATGCCGCGGCCCGCCTCGGCGGTGTTGGTCGGCGTATTGAAGCTGCCCGGGTCGCCGCCGACATGGTCGAAGCCGTTGACGTAGGACGAGACGAAGTCGCCGTTCTTGGCAAGGATGCTGAGCGAGCCGGCCTGGATCTCGCCCTGGATGTAGATGTTGCCGGCGGCGCTGGTGATCGTCACCGCGCCGGTCGGGTTGGCGATCTTCTTGCCCGAGGCGAGCACGATGTCGGGCGCCACCTGCGGGTTGCCGTAGAGCGGCGTGCCCGGCTGGTGGAAGAAGAGCGAGTCGGGGTTGTAGGCGGATTCGATGACCACTTGCGCGCGGCTGCTGTTCAGCCCGTCGCGCACGAACAGGCCCACGGGGACCGTGCCGGTGGGGTTGAGGGCGTCGATGTCGGCGCCGGAATGGACCAGCACGCCGTTGAACCGCACATTGGCCGCGTCGTAGTCGGGGATGACGAGGTTGCCGAGCTTGAGCGTATAGGCGGTGTTGTTGGTGATCTCGATGCGCGCGTCGCCCGGCGCCTGCAACTGGCCGGTCTGTCCGAGCAGCCGGTCGGCGGTGATCGAGACATTGGCGAGCCGCGCCGAGGTGTCGTCGACCAGAATGCTCCGCGTCGTCGGAGTTTGCGGGGGCGAGTTGAGCAGCGCGGTGTAGTCGACGACGTTGCCGGTCAGTTCGCCCAGCAGGTTGAAATACTGGCTGAGCGTGTTGTAGCCGCCGACCGTGCCGGGATCGGTCGGCTCGTTGAGCAGCTTCGCCACCTCGGTGTCGATGCCGGCGCTGAAATTGTAGAGGCTCTCGGACAGGCCGCTGGCGACGCCGCCGCCGGCCGTGGCGGCGATATTGTCCGTCAGGTCGCCGATGGCAGTGATGTTGGTGGCGAGGCCGTCGAAGCTCGAGCCGGCACCCGACAGGCCCTTGGCCCAATCGCGCAGGCCGGTGACTGCGGATTTGAGGTCGAGGGCGTTCTGCTTCACCGTCGCGGACTGCGTCTTGATGGTCGCGTTGTTGGTCTCGATGGTGTCCAGCGCGCCCTTGATGGCGAGGAACGCCGCGTCGATGGCCTGCGTCGCGACGGTCTCGCCCGCCGTATCGCCGGCGATACGGGCCTGCTCGAGCAGCGCCCGCTGCGTCTCGATGGTCGCGAGACTGGTGGTGATCGTCGTCTGCTGCGTCTGGTTGTCGGCAACGCGGGCCGCGATGGTGGCGGCAGCCGTGTTGCCCGCCGTGACCAGCCCGGTGATGGCGGTGCTGCGGGTATTGTATTCGGTCTGCGCATCGGTCTTGGCGGTGACCTGCGTCGGCGTGCCCGTGGGCATGCCGTTGATGAAGGTTTGGACGGTGCTGCGGACGGTCGTGCTGTTGCTTTGCAGATCGGTGCGGGCGGTGCTGAGACCGGTGGCGAGGTCCGTGCCGGAGGCCGACACCAGCGTGCCCGCGACGGTGGTGAAGATCGTCGTCACAGTGGCGATCTTGCCGTGCTCGGCGTCGATCTGGGCCTGCAGCACGGCGGGGTTCGGCGCCACATAGGTGCTGGCGACGAAGTTGCCGCTGCTGTCGAAGCTGCCCAGCCCGAGCGCCGCCAGCTTGGTCTGCAGGAAGCGGATCTCGCTCTGGTAGGCGCCCTTGGCAACCGGATCGTCGCCATATTCGAACAGCAGCAGCTCGAGCTCGCTCAGCCGGTCGAGGATGGTCGTGCCGATGGCCTCGGGATCGGAGACGGTGTAGCCGATCTCGCCATCGACAGCCGGCGCAAGGCAGGTGCTGACGAGGATGTCGCAGGTCGTGTCGACATAGTCGATGGTGAGCGTCTTGTGGCGCTGCAGGCCGGCATAGAGCAGGCCGTCGACGGTCGCCGTGCCGCTGTTGCCGAGGCTGGTCGAGCCGCCATGCACCTCGAAGGTAATGTCGTCGCCGCCGAAGACGTTGGAAATGGCGCTCGCCACCTCGCTCAGGGCTTCGAGATAGATGTTCTTGCCGATGCCGACGGCCGAGGCGGTGACGTCACCGCCCAGGGCGCGCAGGTTGATGTCGCCGGCCGAGCTGATGCCGTAGAGTGGGCTGCCCGCGGGCGACGGATCGGAGGTGTGGAGCACGATGCTGGAGGTGTTGGCCGACACCACCCGCGCATCGGGCGTCGAGTCGATGGGGATCGCGGTGTTGTTGAACAGGTCCACCGTGGTGCGGAAGCGCAGCGCCGCCTGCCGCCCGTCGAGCCCCGCGCCGGCGCCGAGCGAGACGGTGCCGCTGGTGGGCAGCGAGCCGTCCATCGGGGTGATGCCGTCCGCCGCCACGAGCCGCACATTGGAGTCGACATCGACCGTGTTGGCGCCGGTATAGACCGCATAGGCCTTGCCCGATGGGGCGCCGGCGACGCCGTAGGTCGTCGCGGCCGAGCGGGCCTCGAGATCGGCCTGGCCCCAGGCGGCAAGCGCGATGTCGCCGATGTCGACGATCACGTCGCTGCTTGGGCCGACCGTGACGGCGGCTGCGGCGTTGACCGCGATCTTCACCTCGGCGGCGGCGACGGCGATGGCGCCGCCCGAGTCAAGCTTGGCCTTCTGGTGCGCGATGACCTCGTTATAGGCCTCGACGTCGAGCCGCGACGTGCCGCTCGACTTGGCCAGCAGGTGCACGTCCGCGGCCTCGCCGATGGCGGCGCTGGTGGTGTGCGCGATATTGACCGCGACGCTGCCCGCCGGCAGGTCGATGAGCCCGCCCGAGCCGGAATTGACGTTCCAGCCGGCGCTGTCGGAGTTGAAGCCCGATTTCGGCGTCGCGCCCGGATAGAGGCCGAAGGCCGGCTCGTTGCCCAGGAAGAAGTTCTGGGTGATGTTCTTGGCGCTTATGCTGAGATCGGCGGCGCGCAGCCTGGCGTAATCGCCCAGATGCGCGTCGACATCGGCCGTGACGGCATGGACGAGGGTCGCCCCGCTCTTGCCGGCGAGCGAGGCCTGGGTGCTGTCCACCGAGCCCCCGAAGCGCGCCGTATGGAGGGCATTGATGGTGACCAGCCCGTGCGCGGCGGCGACCGTATAGCGCTGGCCGGCGGCCGAGGTCTCGATGGCGGCGCGCGTCGTGCTGGTGGTGGTCGTCTCGGCGCGGGCCGCCGAACCGGCGACGATGCCGCCGCTGCCCGCTTCCGCTTCCGCATAGTTGACGTCGGTGCCGGTGGCGGCAACCGTGACCGCGCCGGCCACGAAGCCGTTCGAGGCGGTGCTCAGGTCGCGCACCAGCGCCGTGGTGGTGACGGTGGAAACGGCGCGGGCCGTGTTGGAGCCGATGGCGACGATGCCGACAGCAAGGCCGCTGGAGCTGGCGCGCTGGTTCGAATCGCCCGTCGCCGCGACCTTGACGAGCCCGGTGGCGCGCAGCGTGCTGTGCTCGACCAGCACCTTCGAGGACGAGGTGTTGTTGGCCACCGCCTCGGTGGCGGTAATGCCGACCAGCGCGCCCGCGGAGCCCGAAGCGCTGGCCGCGGCGGCCGGCACGGCGGAATTGGCCGGGCCCAGCAGCGTCGACACCTCGATGCTGCCGGCGTCGAGGAGCGAGCCGCCATTCACCGTGGCGCTGTTGGCGACCGCCACCTTGGCGGTTGCCACCGAAGCGCCGGCCGCGAGCGTGCCGGAGAGAGCATAGCCCTCGGCCTCGGCGGCCACCTGCTGCTTTGCGAGGCTGCGCAGCGCCACGGCGCCGCTGGCGTAGATCGTCGCATTGTCCAGCGCGGCCGAAACCGTGGTGCCGACCGTTGCCAGAGCGACGGAACCCTGCAGCGCGAGGCCGATGCCGCCGGAGCCGGCAATGGTGTAGGTGGTGGCGGTGTCGGTGGCATTCGCCTCGACCGTGACGCTGCCGGCGCGGGCACTGCTGGCGCCGATGGCGGCATCCTCGACATAGGCGCTGACGGTGCCGCCGAGCGTGATGACGGCGCTCGAAATGCCGACCGCGCCGCCGGCCGCCGCCGCGACGCCATAGCCCTTTGCCGAGGCCGTGCGGTTGCTCGTCGTATTGACGGCCACGCCGCCCGTGACCGTGAGCGTACCGCCCGAGACATAGGCGCTGGTGCGCGACGTGTCGCTGATGACCGCGACGTCGCCGGAGACGGCCGCAAAGAGGCCGATCGAGCCGGCGATGCTGACGGCGCCCAGCGTATGGTTGGTGGTGGCGGCGACGGCGAGGTCGCCGGCGACCACGGCCGAGGTGCCGGCCAGCCGCGCCGTATTGCCGGTGTCGACGGTGAGCACGCCGATGCCGGCACCCACCCCGACGGCGCCGCCGGCCACGGCGCCGGTGATCAGCTTGACGCCGAGATCGTCGCGGCTCCGCACCGCGACATCGCCACCGGCGTTGAGCGTCGCGCTGCCGATATTGGCCGAGGTGCCCGCCGGCGCGCCCGTATTCGTCGCCGCGGCGGTGAAGTCGAGCGCCGCGCGCTTGTCCTGCGCCGACTGGCTGATGCCACGCACGCGCGTGTCGTCGGAATCCGCCAGCAGGTCGTTGGCCTCGCCATTATTGGCCTGGTCGTCGGCCATGCCGGTGATGCCGACGAGCGAGCCGTCGCCATCCTCGGTCGAATCCTTGATCTGCTGGTTGCCCTCGCCACCGGGGGCGACGCCGTCGCCATAGCTGTAGATCGATATTCCAGCGGCAACGCCGACGATGCCGCCGGCGGCGCTGACCGCCGTCGAGCTGCCCGCCTTGTTGCTGAGCCCGCTGACTGCGATGTGGCGCTTCGCGTTGACGACAGCGCCGTCGCCGATGGAGGCGGCCGCCGTGTTGCGGAAGACGCCGACATCGACCGCGCCGGCGACGCCGACCAGACCGCCGGCGACGCCGCCGTCGATGACCAGCGTCGCGGTACTGTCGCGGGCCGTCACCACCACGTCCTGCGTCGCGGCTGCGCCGGCATTGGCGTTGATGGTGTTGATCGCGGCACCGTCGCCGATGGCGGCGGTGACGGTGCTGTCGACCAGCTCGAGCGTCACCGCGCCGGCGATGCCGACATAGAGCCCGCCGCCGCCGGCCACCGCCAAAGTGAAGGCCGACTGGTTGGAGTTGGCCAGCACGTTGATGCCGCTCGCCAGCCGCGTATCGGTGAAGCTCAGGCCGGTATTGACGCTGCGCGTGCCGCCGACGCCCAGCGCCGTCACCACCGCGTTGTCGGCGATGGCCGATGCGACCGTCTTGTCGAGCTTGACGACGCCGACCGAGGCGCCGACGCCGCCGCCCGCGACGCCGATGGCGATCGAGCCGGCGAGCATGGAGACGCGCGTCTTGTCGTCGGCGACGACATCGACATTGCGGCCGGCAAGGGCGGTGCCGGCCAGCGTCGCCGTGGTGTTGGTATCGACGACGATGACCGTGACGCCGCCCGCGACGCCCACCGTGCCGCCGCCGGCGGCGGCCGCCGCCACCGAGACGAAATCCTCGCGGGCCCGCGCCGTGACGCCGATGTCGCGGGCCGCCGAGGTGGTGGCACCGGTGCCGATGGCGGCCTGCGTGGTGGCATCGACGATGGCGACCGAACCGCCGCCGCCGACACCGGCCGCGCCGCCGCCGGCCAGCGAGCCGGCAAGGCCGAAATGGTAGAGGTCGCTGGCCGCGGCGACGATCACCGACTGCTGGCTGTTGGCCGTGCCCGTGCCCTGGTTGATGAGGGCGGCAGTGCCGATCGTGGCCCTGGTGTCGGTGGTGATCACCGGCACGTCGGCGGCCAGCGAGACGCCGGCCGCGCCGCCCACGGCCCCGCCCACCGCCATCGCGCGCACCTCGGTCGTCGAGGCGGCGTTGACGATGACGCCATTGGCCGACTGCGTGATCGGCGCGGCGACCCGCTTCTGGGTCAGCAGCGCCAGCCCCGCCGTCATCGCGGCGGCGGCGGTGAGCGGCGCGGCGGCGTCACCCGCCGGATCGTCGAGATCGTAGTCGTCGAGGTCCGGCCCGCCGAAGTCGTCGCCCGCGCCATAGGCGACGAGGGTGCCGTCATAGCCGGCCACATACTGGCGCGCCGCGCCGTTGCCGAGCGCCGTCACGCTGGCATTGTCGGCGATGAGGGCGTGGGTGGCGGTGTCGATCACCGTGACGCTCGCCGAGGCGCCGACGCCGGCCGTACCGCCACCGGCAGCGCTGCCGGCGATGGTGTCGAGCGAGGTGCCGTCGCGCGCCAGCACCGCGACATTGTTCTGCGCGCGGACCGTGGCATTCGCCGCGATGCGCGCGATGGTGGTGTCGGTGACCGAAAAGACCGCCACCGCGCCGGCCACACCCGCCGTGCCGCCGACACCGGCGCCGATGCCGACCGTCGCCGAGGTGACGAGATTGCTCGCCGAGATGCCGATGTCGGTGGCCGCGACATTGGCGCTGCTGCCGATGGCCGCGGTCACCGTCTTGGCGACGACACCGACGGCCGCGCCGGCGCCCACGCCGGCCGTGCCGCCCACGCCGAGCGAGCCGGCCACGGTAGCCAGCGTCGTGGTGTCGTCGGCGGCGATCTCGAGGGCGCTCGGCGCCGTCGTCTGGCCGATCCTGGCGAAACTGCCGAGCAGCGCCTCGGTGGTGGTGCCGAGCACATAGACCGCCGCGCCGGCGCCCACGCCGGCCGTGCCGGCGGCGCCGCCCGCGAAGGTGATGGCCGTGCCGGCCTGGCTGGCCGTGGCCGAAATGCCGAGGGCCCCGGCCGCGTTGACGGTGACCGCATCGCCGGCGCCCGTGCCGTCCGCAAGGGCAGCGCGCGTCACATTGTTGACGATGATCGCCGAGGCCCCTGCCCCGACCCCCGCGGTGCTGCCCGCGCCGATGCCGGCGGCGACGCCGAAGCTCGTAAAATCGTTCTGCGCGGCCAGCGTGACGCTGCCGCCGGTGGTGATCGTCGCGGCCTTGCCGACAAGCGCCTCGACAGTGTTCTGCGACACCACGACATTGGCCACGCCGGCGATGCCGGCAGTGCTGGCGGCACCGGCCGCAAGGCCGATGGTGAGGATGTCCTGGCTCGCCGTCGCCGTATCGCTGAAGGCCCCGGCGCCGGTGATGGTCACGACAGCCTTGTCGGCGAGCAGCGCCCGCGTCGTGCCGGAGCTCACGACCACCGTCGCCGAAACGCCGACGCCGACGCTGTTGCCGACCGCCACGCCGCCGGTCATCGCCTTGGCGGCGAAGTCGCTTCGCGCATCGAGCGTGACGGCGCCGCTGGCATTGATCGCCGTCGCCGCCGACGGCGTCGGGGCGGTGCGGCTGGTACCGATGGAGGCCGTGACGGCGTCGTCGAACACCATGACCGCGAAGGAGCCCTGCACCGCGACGCCGCTCGGCGCGGCGGCACCGCCGATCGCTTCGGCATAGTAGTTGGACTGGCCGAGCAGCGGCTTGGTCTTCAGGTCCTCCTCGACATTGCCAAACTTGTCCTTGAGCGCGCCGAGGTCGAAATCGTCGACATTGAGCAGGCCGTTGAGCCAGGACGGCGGCGCGTCGACCTTGCGGTTGACGGCGGTCACCGACACGTCCGTGCCGCTCACCTGGGTACCGTTGCCGATGGACGCGGCGAGGTCGCGCTCGGAATAGACGGTGGCGATGGAGGCGCCGATGGCGGCGTTGCCGCTGGTGTAGGATCCCGCCAGCGCCTTGGCGCTGAGCTGGCTCTGCGTATCGGTCGCGACCTTGACCGCACCGGCGCTGGAAATGACGACATTGTCGCCGACCGCGGCCGTGTTCGAGGTCAGCGAGATGCCGACCGCCAGAGCGCCGGCGACGCTGACCTTGGAGGACGAGGCGCCGGCGATGGCGCGCGCCGTCAGCCGCTCCTTGAAGGCATCGCTGACATTCTCGCGCGTCGTCGCGGCGACTTCGACGCCGCCGGCATGGGTGATCTGCGCATCGTCGCCGATCGTCGCCGCCGTCGTGCTGGTGTTGATGCCGAGCGCAACACCGACGCCGACGCCGACCTGGGCGTTCGAGCTGCCGCCGAACTTGCCGGCCTGGCCGCTGCCGACCGTAGCCATGTCGACGCTGTTCGAGGCAGTCACGGCGACCTGCCCGGTGGCGCTGACGGTGATGCCGCTGGCGATGCCCGCCGTCACCACATCCTGCGAGACGGCGACGCCGACGGCGGCCGCGACCTGCACCTTGCCGCCGCTGCCGCCCGAGCCGGTGCCCTCGGCCTTGCCCTTGCTCTGCTCGTCGGCGGCGTCGTTGCCCTTCTGGTAGTCCTTGGTGTCGTCGAGCGTCCTGGTGCTGGTCGCGGGCTTGGCCGGCGGCTTGTCGGAATCGGTGCTCGAGGACTTGCCACCGCCGGCCGTCGCCGAAGCCTCGGCGACATAGGTGCGCGAAGAGTCCGCCGAAACCGCCAGCGACGCCGCGGCGACGTTGCGCGCCAGGCTCGCCGAGGTCGCCGAGGTGTTGGCCAGAACGCCGCTCGTGTCGCCGGCACCGACGATGACGGCTGCGGCCGCGCCGACGCCGACATTGCCGGCCTTGACGTTGCCATCGGCGCTGGCCGTGTGATCGCCGCCGCTGGTGGCCGCGATGGAGACGGCGCCGCTCACCGTGAGGCCGGTGGACGAGGTGCCGATGCGCGCGGTGGTCGTCTGGTCGAGCATCGCCAGCGCCACCACCGCATCCACTGCAACGCCGCCGGCGGCGCCGGCCTCGGCCTTGGTGGTGGTGGAAAGGATGCTGTTGGCGCTGACCGCAAGGCTCGCGCCGCCGCTGAAGCTCGCACCGTCCGCCAGCGTCGCGCCGGTGGTGTCGGTGATGAGGTTGAGCGCCACCGAAGCGCCGATGCCCACCTTGCCGCCGGAGGCGCCGCTCGCCCCGGTCGGCAGCGCGCTGGCCTTGGCGGTGATGCGCTGGTCGGCGGCGATGGCCGAGGCGCCGGTGCCGGCAGTGACACTGGCGCCGGTCGCGATCTGGGCGCTGGTCTGCGCGTCGATGAGATTGAGCGCCAGCGAGCCGGCGATGCCGATCTTGCCGCCGCCGGCGCCCGAGGTCGCGGTCGCCTCGTAGAGGTCGACATCGGGATTGGCCGGGTCGCTGCCGAACTGCGTGGCCCTGACGGTGACGCCATTGGCGCTGTGGGGGGCGGCGCCGAGGCGCGCCGTGTTGGTCTTCTCGACGGCGTTGACCGCGACGGCGACGCCGATGGCGACTTCCGCCTTGGCCGCGGAGCCGTCGGCCGTGATCGTGCCGCCGGTGGTGTTGGCGCTGGCGACGGTGAGGCTGCCGCCGGCGGAAATGGCGACGCCATCCGGCACCACCGCGGTGACGGTCGCGTCGGTGACGGTGACGGCGACGGCGGCGGCGACGGAAACCTTGCCCTCCTCCGTCTTGGCGGAGCGCTTGGCCTTGGCGTCGTTGCCATTCACATCGGCGTCGGTCTTGCCCTGCTGCTCGGTGTCGCCGACCTTGGCGTCGCCCTGCTTGGTCCTGGCGGCGGTCAACTGGTCGTCGACCTTGCCGTCGACGTCCTTCTCGCCGTCGGCGCTGCCGTCGTCCTTGGCCGCCTTGGCACCGGCTGCGCCGGCCTCGGCGGCAAGCTCGCCCGAAGACTTGCCCTCAGCCCTGAAGGATACCGCGCCGGTCGTCGTGATGTTGCGCGCCGTGGTGGCAGTGACGGTGTCGTTGACCAGCGCCAGCGCCAGCGCGGCACCGACCGCGACGCTCTCGCCGGCGGCCTTGGCCGAAGCCTTGGTGGTGACGGTCGACTGCTGCACCGCCGCAAGGCTCACGGAGCCCGCGCTCAGCGTGCCGCCGCTGCCGAGCCGCGCCGTCGTGGCGTTGCTGACGAGGTTGAGACCGAGCGCGGGGGTGATCGAGATGCCGCCCTTGGCGCCCGCCTTGGCCTCGGCCTCGGCGGTGAACACGCCATTGGCGGAGAGCGTGCGCGCGCCCGTGCCGGTGAGCGCCGTATTGTCGCCGAGCTCGGCAATGGCCCGGTTGGCAACGACGTTGATCGCCGCGGAGACGCCGACGCCGACCTTGCCGCCCGAGGTTCCGGCTTCGGTCGGCAGCGCCGTCGCGGTGACGCCACTGCGATTGTCGGCGGTGAGCGTCACCGCGCCGCCGCCGGTCACCGCCACGCCGGCGCTGCCGGCAAGGCGCGCCGCGCTTTCCGTGTCGACGAGGTTGAGCGCCAGCGCGCCGGCCACGCCGACCTTGGAGGCGCCGGCGCCGGAGGTGGCCTTGGCCAGATAGGTATCGGCGCGCACCGCCGTGCTCGTGGCATCGTCGAGCTTCTTGGCGATGTCGGTCTTCAGCGCCTCGACGGTCAGGCCGCCGACGGTGTGCGTGGCTACGCCGAGGCGCGCAGTGTTGCTCGCCGTCACCTTGTTCACGGCCACCGCCGCGCCGATGCCGACGGCCGGACCGCTGGTGCCCTCGGTCGTCACCGCCGAACCGTCCGCCGTGATCTTGCCGTCGGTATTGGCGGCCGAGCGGATGGTGAGCGCGCCGCCGGAGGTGATCGCGACGCCGTCCGGCACGGCCGCCGCCACCGTGGCCGTCTGCACGTTGACGCCGACGGCGGCGGCGACGCTCACGCCGCCCTCGCTGGTCGACGCCGAGCGGCCGGCCTTGTCGTTCACATCCGTGCTGGTCTTGCTCTTCTGGTCGGCGTCGCCGACATCAGCCTTGGTCTGCTTGGTCTTGGCGGCGGTCAGCTGGTCGTCGACCTTGCCGTCGACGTCCTTTTCGCCATCGGCGCTGCCGTCGTCCTTGGCGGCCTTGCCGCCGGCCGCGCTGGCCTCGGCACCGAGCGTCGAGAGCGACGCGCCCATTGCCGTGAAGGATACCGCGCCCGTGGCGGAGACGTTGCGCGCCGTGGTGGCGCCGACGGAATCGTTGACCAGCGCCAGCGCCAGCGCGGCGCCGACCGCGACGTCGCTGCCCTTGGCCTTGGCCGACGCGGTGGTGGTGATGGTGGATTGCTGCACGGCCGACAGGCCGACCGAGCCGGCACTCAGCGTGGCGCCGCTGCCGAGCCGCGCCGTCGTCGTGTTGCTGGCCAGCGACAGGGCCAGCGCCGGCGTCACCGAGATGCCGCCTGCCGAGCCGGCCCTGGCTTCGCTTTCGACCGTGAATGCACCGCTTGCCGAAAGCGTCAGCGCGCCCGCGTCGGTGAGCGTCGCGGCATCGGCCAGTTCGGCGGTGGCGCGGTTGGCGACGATGTTGAGCGCCGCCGAGACGCCGACGCCGACCGTGTCGCCGGTAACGGCGGCCTCGGTGGGCACGGCCTTGGCGGTGCTCTTCGACTGGTTGGTCGCGCTCAGCGACACGGCGCCGCCACCGGTGATCGTCACCGCCGTGCCGCCGCCGATGCGGGCGCTCGCCTGGGTATCGACCAGATTGACGGCGAGCGAGCCGGCGACGCCGACATTCTTGGCGCCGGCACCGGAGGTCGCCGTGGTGCTGAAGACGTTGCCCGCGGCATTGGCCATGCCCGCCGACACCGAGAGGCTGCCGGTGGTCAGGCCCTGCGCCACCAGCGCATCATTGGCGACATGGGCGAGATTGATGCCGACGGCGACACCAACGCCGGTGGTCGACTCGACCGCCGAGCCATCGGCCACGACGGTGGCGCTGTTGGCCGACTGCGTCGTCACCGCCGTCGCGCCGCTGACCGTCGCCGCCACGCTCGAGGCGAGGCGGGCCAGCGTCGTCGACGTCAGGTCGGAAACGGCAAAGCCGCCGACGACCGATACCGAGCCCTCGCTGGTCGAGGCTTCCTCGCCATATTTGTCGAGCTGCTCCTTGGTCTTGCTGCCGGCCTGCGGCTCGCCGCCGCCACCTGCCGCCGCCTTCGCCGTGACGGTGGTGGCGGTGGTGGTGCGCGCATCGAGGCTGAGGCTGCCGGCGGTGATCGCGGCATTGCCGCCGGTCGTCGCAGAGGTTTCGGCGTCGATGACGCTGACCGCGACGCTGGCGCCGAACGGCGCCGCCTGCGGCGTGGCGTCGGCCACAGCGGTGACGTCGTTGCGGGCGGCCAGGTCGAGCGCGCCGGCCACCGCCATGCGGGCGGTACCGGCGACATCGACGAGCGCCTTGGAAGTGATGGTCGCAATGGCGACGGCGCCATCGGCGGTGCTGTCGGCCGGGGCCAGCGACTCGGTCGCGATCTTCACCGTGGCGCTCGACGTCGCCTTGAGCGACGCGCTGGCCGCCGTGATATCGGCCGCGCCGCCGACACTGACCGAGGACAGCACGTCGGCGACGACGATGCCAATGGGCAAGACGGCAAGCCCGCTGTCGATCGTGGCCGTCGCTTCGGCCTTGAAGGCGCCCGCCGCGGTGATGGTCGAGCCGTTCACCGCGATGGTCGCGTGGGCCGTCGGCAGGTCGAGCAGGAGGAGGCCGGAATCCACCGTCGCCGTGGCGAGGAGGCTGATATTGCGACCGGACAGGATCGGCGCGGTGCCGCCGCCCGTGCCGATGACGATGCCGGCCGCCGCTGCACTCGACAGGAAGCCCGGCGTTGCCTCTGCGCGCAGCGTGATGTCGCCGGTCGTGCTGGCATTCAGCCAGGCGCCGTCGGCGATGGTGATGAGCGGCGCTTCGAGCGTGATATTGCCGGCCGGGCCGCCGGTCGAGGTGGTGGTGATGGAGCCACCGGACGAGACCGTGATCGAGTTGTCGGCCCGCAGCACGACACTGGCGCCGTCGCTGACGATGGTGCCGACAAGGCTGTAGTCGTCGCCGCCGCCGTGCTCGGCGACGCTGCCGCCGATGATGAGGTCGTAGGGGTCGAACAGCAGCGTGCCGGCGACGCCGCGGTCCGAGCCGAGCGCCACGCTCACCGCGCCGATCTCGGCGCGCCTGCCGCTGAGCTCAACGAAGCCGCCGGCGCCGTCGCCGGCGCCGCGCGCGCTGATGGCGCTGCCGCCAGCGACGAACAGGCGCTCGTCGGCGACCATCTCGACCGTGCCGCCGGCGCCTTCGACCCGGCCATCGGCGGTCAGCCGCGCCGTGCCTGCGAGCAGGATGTCCTTGCCGCGGACGGAAACCCTGCCGCCCTTGCCCGGCGTCGCCGCGCTGGCGTCGATCTGCCCGCCGAGGCGCGCCTTGCCGGTGGCGACGATGGAAATTTCGCCGCCGTGCGACACGAGCCGGCCGCCCTCGACCGCATCGAGCGCATTGACCGTCGCGCCGAACAGCAGGCGCTGGCGCGTCGCCGGGTCGAGCTGCACCTCGCCGCCCAGGATGTCCACGTCCTGGCCCTGCAGCGTGATGCCGCCGGCGGCGTTGATGGTCCCGGCGATGGCGATGGTGCCATCGGGCGAGATCGGCACGATGCCGTGCATCAGCCGCGCGGCCGCCTGGTCGTCGACGCTGCCGTCGGGGCGCACCACGCCGTCGAGGAAGCCGGCGGTGGGCGTGTTGACCGTCAGCTTGCCGACATTGATGCTGCCATTGGCGCCGAGGACGAAGCCCTGCGAGGTGGAAAAATAGACGTTCCCCCCGATGGCGCCGTCCTTGTAGCTGTTGAGCAGCCCGTCGATGACCACCGGCCCGCGCACGATGTTGACGAGGTTGCCTGCCCCGTCCGGCACGAAGAGATCGACCCGCGTGCCGGCAGCCTGCTGGAAATCCGAGAACGAGTTGAAGCCCGTGTTCTTCGACACGGTGCCGGTGGTGATGCGGGTGGTAGCGCCGTCCACGGTGATATTGGTGCGCGTGCGCCCATCGGCGACGATGTTGTTGCCGCCGCCGAGATTGACCGCCTGCGCATGGGCCGGCCCGGCTCCCGCGAAGGCGGCCACCAGCCCCAGGGCCAGCGGGCTCGCGGCCGTCATCAGCGCCAGGCGCAGTGCGCCGGGGCCGGTCGGCCGGAGTGGACGAGAGGGTGGCGCGGCGGGCCTGTGAACGGTGCCGCGCCGCACCATCAGAACTGACCCGGCGGCAGAGTGAAGATGTCGGGCGACTGCGAATCCGCCGCATAGAGCAGCGCGAGGCTCTGCGGCTGCAGGACACGCTGGCCCTCGGCGGCGCCACCGACATAGTCGCCCTGCAACAGCAGCACGGTGGCATGCCCCTCGGCATCCTCGCCGCGGAACAGCAGGATGCCGTTGTCGAGCACGAGGCCGGTCCGGATCGTCGCCGGCTGGTAGCCGGCCGCGGTGAAATGGGCGACCAGCACGTCGCTATTGGCGTAGAGCTTGGCCGCATCGACGCTCGGATCGATCTCGGCGCTCCAGGAGATGCCGACCTGGATCAGCGCCTTGGTGCTGTAGCCGAAGACGTAGGACACCTGCGCCGCGCCGCCTTGGGGCAGCAGGTCGGGGACCACCACGGTCAGCAACTGCGTGCGCTCCGCCGCATTGCTGCCGGGCACGACGGCATCGCCCTCGAGCCCGAAATCGGCCTTGATGGCGGCGCGTACCTCGTCCTCGCTCATGCCGAAACGGGCCGAACGGAAGCCTTCGACGACCATCATGGGCGCGGCGGGCGCAGCCGATTCGGCAGCGGGCGGCACCGATTCCTGCGCCAGCGCATAGGCCGCGGGCGACAGCACCAGCCAGCCAGGCAAAGCCGCTGCCAGCGCCACGACGAGCGCGAGACACCGCCTCCCGATCTGAATCGGCATTGCACTAGACAAGGAAGGTCCCCCTCGACCTTTCGGACCTAGAACCTTAGTCTGCTTCGCCGACCTCGTCCACCATTGGTTTCACAAAGGTGAACACGCCCGCGTTACGGGACCTCAGCGTCGTGGCGTGGCCTTCGACTCCGGTGCCGCAGTCTCGGCCATCAGGGCGTTCGAGAGATGCGACATGGCCGCGAGGCTGACGAGATGCTCGACGATCGGCCGCAGGAAGCGCTGGACATGCAGCTCGTGCAGCGCCTCGGGGCCGAGCGCGTTGAAGGCCTCCTCATCCACGACCATGAGGCCGTGCACAACGGTCGATTCGCCGCCGGGCAGGCGGGCATCGAGCGTTACCGTACGGAATAGCCCGAGCTTCTGCAGCGCCGCGCAGAAGGCGTCGGAGCGCAGCGCGCTCTGCCGGTAGCTCTCGGCCAGCGCCAGGGCCTTGTTCAGCTGGGCGCCGGGCTTGCCGTCGGCAGCGAACAGCAGGTCCCCCTCGGCGGTGCCGAAGCCCTCATAGCCGCTGTCGATGCACAGGATCGGGTCGCCCGCCGGCACGTCGCCCATGATGAAAGGGTAGCGGCGCACATAGGCCGGCAGGTAGCCGCCGGTCCACTGGCCCGCCGCATTGACGAACAGGTTGCGCCCCGGCTTGAGGCCGGTCACGAAGACCGCCGCCGGCCGGTCGGCATTGGGCAGGAAGGCGACGGGCATGTGCGGCGCGGCCGCGCCGAACTCCTCGAGCAGCGCTGGAACCAGGTTCGCTTCGGCCGCGAAGCCGAATGGCCTGTCCAGCGTGCGCATCCTGAGATCGCGGTGGGCGGCCGTGCCGAGCGGTACGATATTGCCGTAGAAAAGCGGGTTTGCCATGCCGTTCCATAGCATGGCCGGCCGCCCGTGCACGAGATTTCTTGCGCCCGGCTGCCGACTTTCCGGATGGTCATGTCGCCCGGGCCCGTCGGGCGCAAGACGGCCAACGGCAGCGCGACGGTCGGAGTGCGCGCGGTATAGAACAGGATGCTGGCATCGGGCCCTGTCGTTCAGGCTCGCGGCGCCGAGCTTGCCCGTGCCACGAGCCGGGGCGTCACGACGAAATGCTCGGGCTGCTCGCGCCCGCCGATGCGTTCGATCAGCAGCCGGGCCGCCTGCAGGCCGAGGACCTGGCCCGACTGGTCGATGCTGGTGAGCGCGTTCTGCGCCAGGTCGCAGTGCCAGGTGTTGTCGTAGCCGACGACCGCGAGATCGCCTGGCACGCTGAGGTTGAGGTCGTGCGCGACGCTCAGGACTTCGAGGCCGATGAAGTCGGTCCAGCAGAAGATCGCGTCGGGGCGGTTGCGGGATTCGAGCAGATGCCGCACCACCGACTGGATTTCGCGCGAGGTCTGCGTGGCCTCGACGACGCGGATGTTGCGCGCCAGCCCGCCGGCCTGCATCGCCGCCCTGTAGCCGGCCTCGCGCCGGGTCGTCACCATCGCCGCCAGGTTCGCCCCGTGAGTCTGCTGCGACAGATAGACGATCTGGCGATAGCCGCCCGCGATCAGGTGCTGCACGACGAGCTCGGCGCCGCGCTGGTCGTCATTGTTGACGGTGTCGAAGTTCTCTCCCCCACCGGGGTGATAGGCGACCAGCACGGTCGGGATGCGCGCCGCAAAGTCGCGCACCTCGTCGATCGGCATGCGCGGGCCGATCACCATGATGCCGTCCATCTGGCGATCGATCATGGCCTCGATCAGCGCCTTCTCATTGGGTTCGGCGGAATCGCTGACGCCGAGCAGCGTCTGGTACTGCGTGCGCTCCAGCGCCGTGTTCACGCCCGCCATGATGTCGGCGAAGAAGGGGTTGTGAAGGTCGGGGATCATGAAGCCGAGCGTATAGGTCTGGCCGCGCATGCCGCGCGCCGCCGCGAGCGGCCGGTAGCCGAGCTTGGCCATCGACGCCCGCACCCGGGCGCGGAGCTGGTCGCTCACGCCATAGGCGTCGCGCAGCACCTTCGACACGGCCGCGACGGAGACGCCGGCATCGCCAGCGACCTCCTTTATCGTCACGCGGCCATTCTTGCCCCTCGGCGCCAACGCGTTGCCTCCTTCGATCACGGGCTTCTAGCAAGGGGACCGGGCGGAGTCGAACCACGGTGCGAGCGGCAGACGGCATTTCGGCTCTTGCATTCTTGACGTAGAACGGTATACGTAGAACGATAAACGTATAACGATGCACGAAGCATCGCGGATCGCCCGAGCGATCCGGGAGGACAAAGTGAACGATGCCCTGCTCGGCGGCGCCGCAGCCGCTTCGACCGATCTGCCGTGGCTTGCCCGGATGATCCGGCCCCTCAGCGACAGGGGGGTGGGCACGCCGGCATCGTTCCTGCGCAGGACGTTCGAGCTTTCCTCCGTGGGCGGCGCCGAGACGCTGCGGATCAGCGCGTTCGGCCTCTACCGGGCCTTCATCAACGGCACGCGCGTCGGCAACGACCTGCTGACGCCGGGCTGGACGGCCTATGACAAGAGACTGTCGTTCCAGACCTACGCCGTCGCCGATCTGCTGAGGGTTGGTGCCAACGAGATCGAGATCTGGCTGGCGGACGGCTGGTTCCGCTCGCAGCTGATGTGGGGCAAGGCACCGATCTTCAATACCTGGGGCGACTATATCGGCGCCATCGCCGAGCTGCGCGCCAGCCCGTCGGCGGCGACGGCCCTCGTCCTCACCGATGCGAGCTGGCAGAGCGGCGAGCTGCCGATCCGCAAGTCGGGGATCTATTTCGGGGAGGAGGTCGATGCGCGCGTCGAGAGCCGCCCGTCGGCCGGCGCAGCCGAGCTCGACTTCGACACCGGCATCCTCGTCGCCCACGAAACAGCGCCGGTGCGCGAGCTCGCGCCCCTGGCGCCGGTGCTCTCGTGGATCGATGCCGAGGGGCGCACGGTGCACGATTTCGGCCAGAACCTCGCCGGCAACATCGCCTTCACGGTGACGGGCGAAGCGGGCGCGCGCGTCATCGTCGAGCACGGCGAAGTCCTCGACCAGGACGGGCAGTTCTACAACGGCAACTACCGCACGGCCGCCGCCCGCATCGACTACACGCTCGCCGGCCGCGGCGCGGAGCGCTACCGGCCGACCTTCACCTTCCAGGGCTATCGCTATGCGCGGGTTACGATCATCGGCCGGGCCGAGATCGACAACATCGAGTCGGTGCCGATCAGCTCGGTGCCCGAAATCGCCGCGACCTTCACCTCGGGCCACAAGCTGGTCGATCGGCTGGTGCTCAATACGGTGTGGTCGCAGCGCTCCAATTTCATCGAGGTGCCGACCGACTGCCCGCAGCGCGACGAGCGGCTGGGCTGGACGGGCGATGCGCAGGTATTCTCCGGCGCCGCCTGCTATCTCGCCGACTCGCAGACTTTCCTCACCAAGTGGATCCGCGACGTGATCGCCGACCAGCGCGACGACGGCGCCGTGCCGCACGTCTCGCCCGACCCCACGCGGCTGCATCCCAAAGACTATCCCGGCTTTTGCGGCAGCACGGGCTGGGGCGATGCCATCGCCATCGTGCCGTGGCAGCTCTACCTGCACTATGGCGATAGCGCGATCCTCAGCGAAGCGCTGCCGGCGATGGTCAAGTGGGTCGACTTCGTGTGGTCGATCAGCGACGGGCCGATCGTTTCGCCGCCGCGCCAGTGGGGCGGACGCGGCTTCACCTTCGGGGACTGGCTGCAACCGAGCGGTCCCTCCGCCAAGCCGCTGCCGACCATCGGCGACGATGCGGCGGCGACGATCTATCTCTACATCACCTCGTCGCTTGTCGGCCGCATCGCGCGCCTCGTCGGCGAGCCTGCCATTGCCGCGCGCATGGACGACATGGCGGCCAAGGTGAAGGCTGCCTTCGCCACGGAGTTCGTCACGCCGGCGGGCCGCCTCGTCTATGACGACCAGACCTCCTACGCCCTCGCCTTCCTTCACGACCTCATCCCGGAGGACAGGCGCGCAGCGGCCAGGCAGTATTTCAAGCAGACGATCCTGCGCGCCGACGGCCGCATCGGCACGGGCTTCATCGGCACCCCCGCCCTGCTGCCGGCGCTGGTCAAGATCGGTGAGCCGGGCATCGCGGCCGACGTCTTCCTCCAGGAGAACGTGCCGGGCTGGCTCTACCAGGTGAAGATGGGCGCGACGACGATCTGGGAGCGCTGGGATGCCATCGCCCCGGACGGCACGATCTACAATCCGCAGATGAATTCGTACAATCACTACGCCTATGGCGCGGTCTGCCAGTGGCTGTTCGAGAGTGTCGCCGGCTTCCGGCCCGATGCCGCCGATCCGGGGTTCAGGACGGTGATCTTCGAGCCGACGATCATACCCGAGCTGTCGCCGGTCGAGGCGCGCCACGACTCGAGAGCAGGCACCGTCCGGGCCGGCTGGACGGTGAGCGGCCACAAGGTGCGCTACGAGCTCACCGTGCCCGCCGCGTCGCGCGGCATCCTGCGCCTCAGCGGCCATCACAACATCATCGTCGACGGCAGCGGCTGGGCGGGCGGCGAGCGCGAGCTGGCGCCCGGCCCGCATCTGGTCACCTTCGATTTCGTGGCGCCGGAGCGGCTCGACCTCGAAAAGCTCGACATCAACGCCCGCACGCCATGAGGGGCGCGGGTGGAGGAAAGCGTTGCCTGCGCGCGGAGGGCGGAACTGGCCGCTCCCAAAAGCAGGCCCGGCAGACCGGGAGTCGCCGGTAGGAGACCATGAACGCCGGCTCTTCGGCGCAACGGGAGGAGACTAAAATGATAGTCTGGACGATTCGGCGAACCCTGCTCGCAGCCACCGCGGCCCTGTCGCTGCTGGCGGGCACGGGATTCGCCAATGCACAGGTAACGCTGACCTATCTCGTCGACGACAACCCGACCAACGTGGCGACGGCCGACGCGCTGAAGGCGGCGTTCGAGGCCGAGAACCCCGACATCAGGATCGACATCGAGACGCGGCCGGGCGGCGGCGAAGGCGACAACATCATCAAGACGCGCCTCGCCACCGGCGAGATGACCGATGTGTTCCGCTACAATGCCGGCTCGCTCTTCCAGGCCCTCAACGCGCCGCAGACCATGCTCGACCTCACCAACGAGCCGTTCATGGCCAATGTGATCGACAGCTTCAAGCCGGTGGTGACCGCCACCGACGGCAAGATCTACGGCGTGCCCGAGGAAGCCTCGATGGGCGGCGGCATCCTCTACAACAAGAAGATCTATGCCGAGCTCGGCCTCAGCGTGCCCAAGACCTGGGCGGAGTTCATGGCCAATAACGAGAAGATCAAGGCCGCCGGCAAGACGGCCGTGATCCAGACCTTCGGGGACACCTGGACCAGCCAGCTCTTCGTTCTGGGCGACTACTTCAACGTGCAGGCGCAGGTGCCTGACTTCGCCGCCGACTACACCGCGGGCAAGGCCAAGTATGCCGCGATCCCGGCGGCGATGGCCGGCTTCCAGAAGGGCGAGGACGTCTACAAGGCCGGCTATCTCAACGAGGACTTCGCGGCCGCCAAGTTCGAAGACGGCATCCGCATGGTGGCCACCGGCGAGGGCGCGCATTATCCGATGCTGACCTTCGCCATCGGCGGCATCGCGCAGGACTATCCGGAAAACCTCCAGAATGTCGGCTTCTTCGCCATCCCCGGCGACGATGCGACGAAGAACGGCCTGACCGTGTGGATGCCGGCCGCAGTCTATATCGCCAAGACCACGCAGCACCCCGAGGAAGCCAAGAAGTTCGTGGCCTTCATCGCCAGCACCAAGGGCTGCGACGCCCGCAGCGCGGCGAACGGCGCCACCGGCCCCTACCTCATCAAGGGCTGCACGCTGCCCGACGACGTGCCGGCGGCGGTGGCCGACCTGCTGCCCTACTTCCAGCAGGACGGGCTCACCGCACCGGCGCTCGAATTCGTCTCGCCGATCAAGGGGCCGGCGCTCGAGCAGATCACCGTCGAGGTGGGCTCGGGCATCCGCTCGGCCGCCGAGGGCGCCGCGCTCTATGACGAGGACGTGAAGAAGCAGGCCTTGCAGCTCGGGCTTCCCGGCTGGAACTGATCCTGACACACTGGCCGCTGCGCCCGGCTCGCCAGCCGGACGCAGCCTCGCGGGGGAGAAGCGGATGGCGGTTGCCGTCGGAACCAGCAGCGCGACAGAAGCCGTCGCCGCCGGCAGGAGCGCACGGATCGCAACCGCCTATCCCCACTGGTTCTACCTGCCGGCCGCCATCATCTACGGCGTGCTCTTCCTTTATCCCACATTCGCCTCGCTGTTCTTCAGCCTGACGCGCTGGACACTGTTCGAGGCGCAGTTCATCGGGCTCGAGAACTTCATCCAGTTCTTCCGCGAGCCGTTCCTCGTGCAGGGGCTGGTCAACACGCTGGTCTACGGCGTCGTCACCTCCGGCGCCAAGGTCGTGCTCGGCACACTGCTGGCGCTGCTGCTCACCTCCGACATCATCGGCCGCGGCTATCTGCGCTCGGTGGTGTTCTTTCCGGTGCTGGTGTCGACCGTCGGCGTCGGCATCACCTTCACCGTCATGATGCATCCCACGCAGGGCATCATCAACGAGACGATCGCGCTGTTCGGCCTCAAGGGTCCCGGCTGGCTCACCGATCCGCGGCTCGCGCTGCTCTCGGTCGCACTCGTCGATGTGTGGAAGGGCGTCGGCCTTGCAACGCTCATCTACATCGCCGGCATCGTCTCGATCCCGCGCGACTATTTCGAAGCCAGCCGGATCGACGGCGCCTCCGCCTGGCAGAATTTCTGGGCGATCACGCTGCCGCTGCTGAAGCCGGCGACGGTGACGGTGGTGATCCTGTCGCTGATCGGCGGCCTGCGCTCGTTCGATCTCATCTGGGCCATGACGCGCGGCGGCCCCGGCTTCACCTCGGACGTCATCGCCTCGGTCATCTACAAGCAGTACCAGGCGGGCTTCTACGGGCTGTCGACGGCGGGCAACGTGGTGCTGTTCGTGCTCGTCGCGATCATCATCGTGCCGCTCTCGGCCTTCCTCAATCGCGGGGAGACGGAGTGATGCACAGCGCGCGCCGCTACTGGGCCGGAGGCCTCGCGATCATCGCCTCCGTCGTCGTCTTCCTCGTGCCCTTCGCCTTCATCGTGCTGACCGCGGTCAAGGACCGCAAGCAGGCGGCGCTGCGCAACTTCGACCTGCCGATCAACTGGCAGTTCTGGGACAACCTCGTCGCCGTGGTGCAGACGCGCGACTACATGCTGGTGACGGCCTTCATCAACTCGATCATCCTGACCGTGGTGAGCGTCACGCTGATGGTGGTGCTCGCCGCGATGGTCGGGTTCGTGCTGCAGCGCCGCCCGTCGCGCTGGACAAGGATCGTCAACTTCTTCGTGCTTGCCGGCCTCATCATGCCGCCGGCGGTGGTGCCGACGATCTGGGTGCTGCAGAGCATCGGGCTGTTCAAGACCATGCACGGCATGATCCTGATCGAAGTCGCCTATGGGCTCAGCTTTGCGGTGCTGCTGTTCCGCGCCTTCATCGCGACCGTGCCGCGCGAGCTCGACGAGGCGGCGATCATCGACGGGGCCGGACCGCTGCGCCTGTTCTTCTCGGTTGCCCTGCCGCTGCTGCGGCCGGTGCTCATCACGGTGATCGTCGTGCAGTCGGTGGCGATCTTCAACGACTTCACCAACCCGCTCTACTACCTGCCAGGCAAGGAGAACGTGACGGTGCAGCTGACGCTCTACAACTTCCAGAGCCAGTTCAGCACGCAGTACAACCTGCTGTTCATGAACATCCTGCTGATCACGATCCCGCCGCTGCTGGTCTACATCTTCTTCAACCGCCAGATCGTCGCCGGCATGACCGCCGGCGCGGTCAAGGGCTAGGGCGCGGCGACAGGCACGGCGCTGCGCTCCAGTGCCGCCCGCCGCCGGCCCCGGAACCCACATACCGATTGACCTCGCGCAAAAGAGGGGTCTAACGACTCGGCTACGCTCCGTCTCCATGGGAGCCGGGGGGTCGCATCATCGTCGGCGGGGCAAAGGGACGGGGTGACGAGCGCTATATCCGCAGCGCCGTGATGGTGGGGTTCGCGGATCTGGTCCGCAAGGGCGGCCAGGATCCGGCGGCCATCGTCGCGGCGGTCGGGCTGGACCCCGCATGCCTCACCGACGTCGACCGCCTGATCTCGTGGCAGCGGGCGGCGATGGCGATGGAGATCGCCGCGGAGCGGCTGGCGATGCCGTCCTTCGGCCTCGCCTGGGCGGCGACGATCCCCGCCCATTTCCCCAATGTCGGGCCAGTGGTGCTGCTGTCCGCTTTCGCCGAAACCGCCGAGGACTGGGTGCGCCTTGCGATGCAGTACTGGCGCTACCACACCAACGCCTATTGCCTGCAGTTGCTCGCCGAGCCCGGCGACGCCGACGCCGTCTTCCGCTTCTGGATCGAGGATTTTCAGTTCGCGCCGCGCCAGGTCATGGACCTGATGCTCGCCAACACCGTGCGCATGGCGCGCGCCGTCACCGGCATCGACGGCAACCCCACGCTGGTCCGCTTCCAGCACAGCCGGCCGGCCGACACCCGGCCGCACGAGGAGCTCTTCCGCTGCCCGCTGGAGTTCGATGCGGCGCACGATGAAATCCTGTTCGACCGCGCCTATCTCGCCTGTCCGTCGGGCGGCAAGCTGCGGCCGCTCCGCGCGCTGATCGGCTGGTACATCCGGCATCGCATCAGCCAGATGCCGATCTACGACCAGACGATGAAGACGACGGTGGCGCTGGCCATTCCGAGCGTCATCGGCACCGGCTATTGCAACCTCGACTTCGTCGCCACCTCGCTCGGGCTCAGCTCCAAGAAGCTGCAGCGCCTCCTGCAGCAGGAAGACACCTCGTTCTCGGAGGTGCTGGAGGAGGTGCGGCGCAGCATGGCGATCCGCTCGGTCGGGGAATCGACGGCACCCATCGCCCATGTGGCGCGGCTGCTCGACTACTCCGACACGCCGCCCTTCACGCTGGCGTTCCGCCGCTGGACCGGCACGTCGCCGCGCGACTTCCGCAACGACCGGCAGGCCTGACGCGGCGCTGCACCGGGCAGCCGCGAAGGCGCCCGGCGCATGTCATGTCCTGAAATATGAAGAGTCATGTCGCGAAACGTCTCGAACGCGCGGATGGCGACAAATCCCCGCATTTTGTGCGCCGGCGAGTTCACGGACCGGTAGCGAATCTGCGGCACGGATGCAGCCGGGCCCAGCGCCCGTGGTCGGGAACGCCCTTCGCGAGCCGGCCGCGGGGCGCTGGTTCGCGATGTGTCGTTCGGACATGCCAGGAGGCAACAAGTGAGTGTTCCACTGCCCGCTTCGGGGGCGGAGCCAAACCTGCTCGAACAGCTCTCGCGGCTCGCCGTGGAACGCGATGGCGAACGCCGGCGCTCGCTGCTCAACAACGTCGCCGACCTCTTCTACGCGCCGCAGAACGATGTCCACACGCAGTCCGAGCACCAGGTCTTCGCGGCGCTGGTGACCAGATTGCTGCGCGATGTCGACGTGCCCGGGCGGGCGGCCTTTTCTGAGCGCGTGGCGCCGGACGCGCGCACGCCGCGCGACGTGGCGCTGGTGCTCGCCAATGACGTGATCGAGGTGGCGCGGCCGGTGCTCGTCCACTCCCCGAGCCTGTCGGAGCAGGACGTCCTCAATATCGCATCGATGAAGAGCACCGAATACCGGCTGGCCATTTCGCAGCGGCCGAACATCAGCGAGAACGTGTCGGACGTGCTCATCAAGTTCGGCGAGCTCGACGTGGCCGAATCCCTCGCCGACAACCAGACCGCCTCGATCTCGGAAGACGGCTACTCGCGCATGAGCCGGATGGCGGTGGCCCGCCCCGGGCTGCGCCACGCGCTCAGCCGGCGCGAGGATCTGCCGCTGGCCACGGCCAGCGAAATCCTGCCCTATCTCGAACCCGACGCCGCGGCCAAGCTGCTGGCCATGATGGATGTCGAGGGTGCCGCCGAGCTGCAATCGCTCATCGAAAAGGCAACCCCGGCGTTCCTGGCCGAGCGCGCCGCGCGCGCCCGCCGCCGCATCAATGTGCGCACGCTGATGACGCAGGTCGCCAGTTCCCAGGTGCCGCTCAACGACGCGCTG
>JBDHTK010000006.1:0-32894 GCA_039808625.1 Devosia sp.
GCCGCTCTCGGTCACCACCAGCGTGTCCTCGACCTGCAGCCCGCCCCAGCCCAGATCGTAGAGCGGCGCCTCGACATTGATGACCATGCCCGCCTCGATGACGGTCGTGTCGCCATGCGAGATCGAGGGGAAATCATAGATCTCGCGCCCGATGCCGTGGCCATAGGCCGGCCGCGAATAGTCGGGCAGCCCCGCCTCGCGCGCCGTGCGCTCGACCACACCGGCGATCTCGGCGGCGGTGGCGCCCGGCCTGAGCCGGGCGATGCCGGCCTGCTGGCCGGCCAGCAGCGCGGCGTAGCGGCGCGCCACCTCGGGGTCGGGGTCGCCGACCGTGCCCGAGCGGCCCCAGTCGGTCCAGTAGCCCTGATAGACGCCGCCATGGTCGAACTTGATGATGTCGCCCTTCTGCGTCAGCCGCGCGCTCGGCTGCGCGAAGGCCCAGATCGACTTCGGCCCGACGCCCGCCGTGATGTTGCGCGCGTGGAGGTCGTGCCGGGCCATGCCCATGCGCAGCGCCTCATAGGCCTCGGCCTGCGGCCGGCCCACCTTGATGGCGGCGATCGACTCCACCATCGCCTCGATGGTGATGACCAGCGCCCGCCGCATCACCGCGATCTCCTCGGCCGTCTTGACCTTGCGGATGGTGCGGAAATGGTCGTGCGCCTCGACCAGCTCGAGCTGCGGCAGCTTTTTTTCGAGCGTCGCGAAATCGGCCCGCGACAGCATGCGTTCGTCGACGCCGATGCGCCGCGCGCCGCTCAGCCCCATGTCGCCGAGCAGCGCCACCAGCGCGTCGAACGGGTCGGCGAGGCTTTTCGGCTCGCGCAGCGCGACGAGCCGCGCTTCCTCCTCGCTCAGCGCGCCGGCGTCGGCCATGGCATAGGAATAGTCGCCATAGGAGCGGATGACCTCGACGTCGCTGCCCGCCTGCGCCGCATATTGCAGGTGGATGCGCGGCACCAGCATGCCGCGCGGGCCCTCGGCGGCGGCCGGCAGCACCGCCCAGTAGCGCGACAGCCAGTTCTGGCGCAGCCGGTCCACTTCCTGCATGCCGGTCAAATAGGCGAAATTCTCGGTCGTCGTGGCGATCAGCGCATCGAGACCATGCTCTGCCATCACTGTGCGGGCGCGCGCGCGGTTCACTTCAGTCTCCTCGGTCCTAGAAAGTAAGCTGCTTCAAGAGGTTCTCGGACACGCGCTGCAGCGTGTTGGTGGCTTCCTGCGTCAGCAGCGCCAGGAGCCGCGCCTCGTCGCGCGCACGGGCGGCGGCGGTGATGCGCAGGTGCTCGTCCTTGATGTCGCTGGCCGTGAGCGTGATGAGCCCGATGCGGAAGATGCGCTCGCTGGCCTCGAGGATCTGCGCCACCATGCGGATCAGGTGGTCGTTGTGGGTCAGCGCCGCCAGCGCCACGTGGAAGTCGCGGTTGACATGCACCAGCGCCGCGCGGTCGTCGCCGATCTCGAGCGCCTGGCGGGCCAGCCGCTCCAGGTCGTCGAGCCCGGCATCGAGCGCCGCCGCGTCGCCCCCCAGATAGATGCGCGCGCAGGCGCATTCGAGCGCCGCCCGCGCCTCGCACAGATTGCGGATTTCGACGAAATCGAGCCCCTGCACCACCTGCCGGCGCGACGATTCGCGCACCACCAGCCCCTCCTGGCGCAGCCGGTTCAGCGCGTCGCGCACCGGCGTCGGGCTGCATTTGTATTCCTTGGCCAGCGTCAGCTCGGAGACCGGCGTGCCCGGTGCCAGCTCGCACGACAGGATGCGGGCGCGCAGCGCCTCATAGACTTCGGCCCATTTGGCCATTGCCGCCCCGTCGGCGTTTTCCTCCATGCGCACTTGGTCGTAGCCTCCGCTGCTTGACAGTGCTGTTGCGATCGCTACAGTGATCACTATAGCAACCCTAGTTGATGACGGATGGAGGGTCAAGATGGGAGCTAAGTTGTTCACTTTGAAAATGAAATCGGTGGCCGGGCCGCTTGCCGGGCTGCTCCTGCTGGCCGGCGGCATGAGTGCCGCCGAGGCCATTGAGCTGGTCCAGCCCGGCACGCTGCAGATCGTCACCACCGGCAATGCGCCGCCGCTCAGCCTCACCCAGGCCGACGGCACCATCACCGGCTTCGACGTCGAGCTCTGCCGCGAGATCGCCCGGCGGCTCGAGCTCGAGCCGGTCGTCTCGCGCCTCGAATTCTCGGCCATCCTGCCGGGCCTCGCCGCCGGCCGCTACGACATCGTGTGCTCGTCCACCGCCCGCACCGCCGAGCGGCTGGCCTCGCCCGACATCCTCATGTCGGACCCGACCATCGAGAACTTCACCAGCCTCGTGGTGCGCACCGACAGCGGCATCGATTCCGTCGAGACGGCGTCGGGCCTGCGCATCGGCGTGGTGCGCGGCGGCCAGGAGAAGAAGGCCGTCGAGATCTACTACGGCGACAAGAACACCACGGTCGAATATCCGGGCCTGTCCGAGGAGATCCTCGATCTCAAGAACAAGCGCATCGACGCCGTGGCGGCCAATGCAGTCGTTGCCAGCTACTACGTGGCCGACGACGCCGACATCAAGGTCATCACCCCCGGCCTCGTGGTCGAGGGCATGTCGCCCTATTCTCTGGGCCTCATCGTCAACGCCAAGGCGCCCGAGCTCGGCGCCAAGGTGAACGAGCTGCTTGCCGCCATGCACGACGACGGCAGCTTCGAGGAATTGCGCCACAAGTGGGTCGCCCTCGACTGACCTGACCGAGCCGGGGCGCTTTTGGGAGGAGTCACGGACTTTTCCGGTGCAAAAGCGCGACGAACTCAACAACTTGGATCATTTCGCCGTTTCTCTGGAGCGGTGAAATGATCCGGGGGGACCCCGTTGGACCTCAGCCTGCTGATCACCTATGGGCCGGACCTCATGGCGGCGACGTGGCTGACGGTCGTTCTGACCGTCACCACCGTCGTCCTGTCCACCGTGCTCGGCATCCCGCTCGCCGTGCTCGCCATTTCCGGCGGACGGGTCGTCAAGGCCGTCCTCTACGCCTACAGCTTCGCCATGCGGGCCATCCCGCTGCTGCTCATCCTCTACATCATCTATTACGGCCTGCCCTCGATGGGCATCGTCTTCGACGCCCTGCCCACCGCCATCATCGGCCTCGTCGTCGCCGCCACCGCCTACAATATGGAGATCATCCGCGCCGGCCTCGAAGCCGTCGACAAGGGCCAGTGGGAAAGCAGCGCCGCGCTCGGCATCCCGCCGCTGCGCACCTGGAAGGACGTCGTCATCCCGCAGGCGCTGCCCTTCATCATCCCGCCCTTCATCTCCAACGCCATCATCGTGCTGAAGGGCACCTCGGTCGCCTCGATCATCACCATCGGCGAGCTGACCGCGGTCACCAACGGGCTGATCTCGATGACCTACCAGGCCTTCGGCTTCCTCGCCTTCTCGGCGCTCATCTATCTCGCGCTGTCGAGCGTGCTCACCCTGCTGCAGCAGCTCGCCGAGCGGCACTGGAAGGTGTCGTGATGGCGGCGCTCGCAAACCTCGCCCTCGTCACCCTCGGGCATGGCCCGCGGCCCGAATACGAGGCGATGTTCTCCGCCTCGCTGGCGGCGGCCGGGCTCAGCCCCGCCATCCGCGCCTATCACATCCTCGACGCGCTGGCGCCCGCGGCGATCGCCGGGCTCGCCGCCGCGCCGGCCGAGCCCGCCATCCTGTCGCGCGTGCGCGGTCCCGACGGGGTCGTCGCCAACCGCGCCCTGTCGCGCGCCCGGCTCATGCCGCTGATCGAGGCCGCCATCGACGCCGCCGCGGCCGACGGCGCCGACGCCACCGTCGTCTGCGTCGCCGAATATCTGCCGCTCGCCGACCGGCCGCGCCCGGCGCTCCTGCCCTTCGGCCTGCTCGCCCGGCGCCTGCGCGCGCTCGCCGCCCCCGACGAGCCCGTGGCGCTGTGCGCCTATGGCGACCGCCAGCGCGCGCAGCAGACCGAGACCTGGGCCGCCTTCGGCGGCATCGCCGCCCCGCGCCTGCGCTTCTTCACCGCCGTGCCCGACGCCGCGGCGCTCATCGCCGGCATCAAGGCGGCCGGCATCGGCTACGGCGCCGTGCTCGCCTTCGCCTACGCCATCTCCGATGCCGCCTCCCTCGAGGCCTTCGACGCCGCCCAGGCGGCGACCGGCTGCACCGTCCTGCTGCCCATCCGCGTCACCGTCGAGGCCCTCGCGCAGGGTGCCGGAGGCCGGCCATGAGCTGGTACCTCACCGTCCTGCCGCTGCTCCTGCAGGGGGCGCTCAACGCCATCATACTCATGCTGGTGTCGCTGCTGTTTTCGACGCTCATCGGCGCCGGCCTGGCCTTTGTCGACCTGTGGGGGCCGCGCTGGTGCCGTGCCCCCATCCGCATCTTCAGCTGGATCGGCCGCTCGCTGCCGCCGCTGCTCATCCTGTTCGCCGTGTTCTACCTCACCACGGCGGCCGGCTGGCGGCTGTCGCCGATGACGGCGGCCATCATCGCCTTCACCTTCTTCGGCACCGCCTACAAGTACGAGATCATCCGCTCCGGCCTCATCAGCGTGCCCAAGGGCCAGTTCGAGGCCGGCGCCGCCCTCGGCATCCCGTTCTCGTCGCTCTTGTTCCGGGTCGTCATCCGGCAGGCCATCCCGCTCATGGCCCCGTCCTACATCAGCCACACCACCGTCCTGCTCAAGGAGACCTCGCTGGCCTCGGCCATCGCCGTGCTCGACGTCATGGGCGCCGTCAACGGCCTCATCTACTCGGCCGGCAACACCATGGCGCTGATGCTCATGGCCGCGGTCTTCTACCTGGTGGTCAATGGCATCATGATCGTCATCGAAACGCGCCTGCGGCGGACCTAGGCGCAAGGCAAGGAGAGCACGCAAATGCAGCCTGCGCGCAATGAGAGCCGCCCGATGGTGAGCCTCACCGACATCCACAAGAGCTTCGGCCTCAAGGAGATCCTCAAGGGCGTGAGCCTCGACGTGCCGCGCGGCCACGCCGTCTCCATCATCGGCCCCTCGGGCTCGGGCAAGACGACGCTGCTGCGCTGCGTCAACTATCTCGAGCAGCCCACCAGCGGCGAGGTCCGCCTCGACGGCGAGCTGCTGGCGCCCAGCGGCAGCCCGGTCGGCGAGCGCGCCCTGCGCCCGGCCCGGCGCAAGATGGGAATGGTGTTCCAGCAGTTCAACCTGTTCAAGAACATGACGGCGCTCGAGAACGTCATCTACCCGCAGATGGTGTCGCTCGGCCGCAAGCGCCCCGAGGCCCGCGACAAGGCGCTGGCGCTGCTCGAGCAGGTCGGCCTCGCCGACCGCGCCAGCCACATGCCCTCCGAGCTGTCGGGCGGCCAGCAGCAGCGCGTCGCCATCTCGCGGGCCCTGGCGATGGACCCCAAGGTCATGCTCTTCGACGAGGTCACCTCGGCCCTCGACCCCGAGCTCGTCGGCGAGGTGCTCAAGGTCATGCGCACCCTCGCCGAGAACGGCATGACCATGATCATCGTCACCCACGAGATGGCCTTCGCCCGCGACGTCTCCGACACCGTCGTGTTCATGGAGCAGGGCGTCATCCAGGTCGCCGGCCCGCCCGCCGAAATCTTCGCACCCGGACGCGCCGACCGCCTCGGGGCCTTCCTCAGCCGCAGCGCCCGCCAGGGCATGGAGACACACGCATGATCGAGACGCTCGTCAAAGGCACCATCGTCGCGGCCGATCGCACCATCCCGGGCGGCTGGCTCGCCGTTTCCGGCGGCCGCATCGCCGCCATCGGCGAGGGACCGGCGCCCGCGGCCGCGACCGTCCACGATTTCGGCGGCGACCACGTGCTGCCCGGCGCCGTCGACGGCCAGGTCCATGCCGGCAGCGTGCGCGGTCTCCCCGGGCTCGAGAGCACCACGCGCTCGGCCCTGGCGGGCGGCGTCACCACCGTCGTCGACATGCCCTATGACGACCCCGACCCGGTCAACACCGCGGCGCGCTTCGCCGCCAAGGTCGAGGCCGTCGGCGCCTATGCGCTGTGCGACGTGGCGCTCTACGGCACCATCCTGCCCGGCCAGCCGACCGCCGAGATCGTGCCGCTGATCGCGGCCGGCGCCGCCGCCTTCAAGATTTCCGCCTTCGAGAGCAGCCCGACGCGCTTCCCGCGCATCCCTGCCGACCTCATGCTCGACCTCATGGAGCAGCTGGCGCCCACCGACCTGCCGCTCGGCCTGCACAACGAGGATCAGGAGATCGTGCGCTCGCGCACCGCGCGCTGCCGCGCCGCCGGCGACGAGAACATCCACGCCCATTCCCGCGCCCGCCCCGAGGTGGCCGAGCTCGCCGCCACCGCGCATTTCTTCGAGCTCGGCGCGGCGGCCGGCGCGCATGTCCATCCCGTCCACCTGTCCTCGCGGCGCGGCTTCGAGCTCGCCGCGCGCTACCGCGCCGAGGGCTTTCGCGCCACCGGCGAGACCTGCATCCACTATCTGTGGTTCGATCCCGACCGCGACGGCGACCGCCTCGGCGCCCTGATGAAGGTCAATCCGCCCATTCGCCCCGGCCAGATCGAGCCCATCTGGCAGGCGCTCCTCGCCGGCGAGATCGCCTTCGTCAGCTCCGACCATGCCGGCTGGGGGCTCGAGGCCAAGCTCGACCGGCCGCTCTTTGCCGCCGGCGCCGGCATCCCCGGCCTCGCGACCCTCGTGCCCGCCTTCTTCACCGTCGCCGCGGCGCGCGTCGCCGATCCCTGGCGCCTGCTCGCCGACTATGTGTGCGCCCGCCCGGCGCGCTTCTTCGGGCTCGACCGCAAGGGCGTCATCGCCGTCGGCGCCGATGCCGACTTCATGGTGCTGCGCCGCGAGCCCGATGTCTGGCACCACGCCCGCGCCCATGACGAGGTCGGCTGGGGCCCCTATGACGGCGCCACCTTCGATGTGCGCGTCGCCGCCACCCTGCAGCGCGGCGCGCTGGCCTGGGACGGCACGAGCGTGCTCGCCCGTCCCGGCGACGGCCGCTTCCTGCCGCGCGGCAGCACGCGCTGGTTTAGCTGACTTCCTGATCCCCGTGAGGTACACTGAATGACGAGAATTGGCCCCGATAGCCGTGGCGTCTACATCATCGCCGCGACGCCGTTCACCGAGACGCTGGAGGTGGATGGCGACGGCATCGACAGGGTCACCGACTTCTATCTCGAAAAGGGCGCCGACGGCATCACCGTGCTCGGCATGATGGGCGAGGCGCCCAAGCTCACCCCGGCCGAATCGGTCGAGGTGGTGAGGCGCACCATCTCCCGCGCCCAGGGCCGGCCCGTCGTCGTCGGCGTCAGCGCCGCCGGCTTCGTCGCCATGCGCAACCTCGCCCACCAGGCGATGGATCTGGGCGCCGCCGGTGTCATGGTCGCCCCCGCCGGCACGAAGACCGACAGGCAGATCCGCGACTACTACGCCAATGCCGTCGACGCCATCGGCGACGACATCCCGCTGGTGCTGCAGGACTTCCCCCTCGCCACCGGCATCACCATCGACACCGACCTCATGGTCGAGATCTTCAAGGCGCTGCCCAGCGTCGTCATGCTGAAGCACGAGGACTGGCCGGGGCTCTCCAAGATCAGCCGCCTGCGCGAGGCCGAAAGCCGCATCGGCCGGCGCCTCTCCATCCTCGTCGGCAATGGCGGCCTGTTCCTGCCCGAGGAGATGGAACGCGGAGCCGACGGCGCCATGACCGGCTTCGGCTATCCCGAGATGATGGTCGACGTCTGCCGCGCTGCCGCCGGCGGCGATCTCGACCGCGCCCAGGACCTCTTCGATGCCTATCTGCCGCTCGCCCGCTACGAGCAGCAGCCCGGCCTCGGCCTCGCCATCCGCAAATATCTGCTGCATCGCCGCGGCGCCATCGCGACGCCGCGCCTGCGCCGCCCCGGCGCCGCGCTGAGCGCCGCCGACATCGCCGACATCGAGCGCCTCGTCACCCGGCAGGAGCGGCGCCTCGCCGCCCTCGGCTGAGGCCTCTCGCGCCATCGCATGAAAGGAGTGTGAAGTGGATCTCGGACTCAAGGGGCGCACGGCGCTCGTCTTCGGCGCCGGCGGCGGACTCGGCGGTGCCATCGCCGACGCGCTCGCCCGCGAGGGCGCTGCCGTCGCCGCCGCCGACATCGATGCCGCGGCGGCCGCCGCCACCGTGGCGCGCATCGCCGCCGCCGGCGGCAAGGCCATGCCCGTCGCCTGGGACCTGGCCGACCTTGGCGTCATCGCCCCGAACCTCGCGGCCGTCGAGCAGCAGCTTGGCCCCGTCGACGTGCTCGTCAACAACACCGGCGGCCCGCCGCCCACGCCCGCCACCGGCCAGCCGCCGGCCGATTGGGAAAAGCACTTCCACGCGATGGTCGTCTCGGTCATCGCCATCACCGACGCCGTGCTGCCCGGCATGCGCGCCCGCAAATGGGGCCGCATCGTCACCTCCACCTCGTCGGGCGTGGTCGCGCCCATCGCCAACCTCGCCATCTCCAATGCGCTGCGCCTGTCGCTGGTCGGCTGGTCGAAGACCCTCGCGCGCGAGATCGGCCGCGACGGCGTCACCGCCAACATCATCCTGCCCGGCCGCATCGCCACCGGCCGCATCCGCTTCCTCGACGAGCAGAAGGCCAGGCGCGAGGGGCGCAGCGTCGAGGAGGTGTCGGCCGAGAGCACCGGCTCCATCCCGCTCGGCCGCTATGGCGAGCCCGCCGAATATGGCGACGCCGTCGCCTTCCTCGCCAGCGCGCGGGCCTCCTACATCACCGGCTCGGTGACGCGGGTGGACGGCGGCCTCATCGCCAGCATCTAGAAGGACGTTCCGATGCCGCCGACTGACGCTCTCGCCGCCCTGCGCGACATCTCCACGGCCACGCTGACCGGCGTGCTCGCCGCGAAGGGCCTGCGCAATGTCTGGGTGCGCGGGGCGCGGCCGGCGCAGGCCAGCCTCGGCCGCGTCGTCGGCCCGGCCTTCACCCTGCGCTTCGTGCCGGCGCGCGACGACCTCGTCGCCGCCGCCGGTGCCTCCGGCATCACCACCCGCACCGCCATCGAGGCCATGCCCGCGGGCGCCGTGGTGGTCGCCGCCACTGGCGGCGTCACCGATGCCGGCATACTGGGCGACATCCTCTGCCGCCGCATGGCGCTCAGGGCCGTCGCCGGCGTCGTCACCGACGGCGCCATCCGCGATGCCGAGGGCGTCGCCGCCACGGGCCTGCCCGTCTGGTGCGGCGGCGTCGCCGCCCCGCCGCCCAATGCCGTGCTGCACTTCGCCGGCTGGCAGGACACCATCGGCTGCGGCGGCGTCGCCATCGTTCCCGGCGACATCATGGTCATGGACGCCGACGGCGCCGTCGTCATCCCCCGGGCGCTGCTCGACGAGGTGGTCGCCGCCGCCCGCGCGCAGGACGCGGCCGACGCCTGGATCATGGGCGAAATCGAGCGTGGCACGCCGCTTCCCGGCCTCTACCCCATGAACGCCGAGACCCGCGCCCGCTACGAGGCCGCCCGCCGGGGCTGAAGCTCTGGCCCTCGCGGCCAAATCGTGCTCCCCTGACGGCCCCGGCAGCAGGAGGCTTCATCATGGGCGACCGTATCACGCTCACCGCATCCGACGGCTTCACCTTCAACGCCTACCGCGCCGCGCCCGCCGGGCCCCCGCGCGGCGGCGTGGTGATGTTCGGCGAGGTCTGGGGGCTCAATCACTGGGTGCGCGAGGTCACCGACCGCTGGGCCGCGCATGGCTATCTCGCCATCGCCCCGGCCATGTTCGACCGCGTCGAGTTCGGCTACGAAAGCGAGGATTACGGCCGCGCCGGCTTCGCCAGGATGGGTCAGATCTTCAAGACCTACAGCCAGGAGACGGCGCTGCTCGACATGGCCGCCGCCGTCGCCGCCGCCGCGGCCGGCGGCCGGGTGGGCGTCACCGGCTACTGCTTCGGCGGCGCCAACACCTGGCGCGCCGCGGCCGGCGTCGCCGGCGTCAGCGCGGCCTCGGGCTATTATGGCGGGGGCGTCCCCAACTATATCGACCTCGTGCCGAAAGTGCCCACCGAGATGCATTTCGGCAGCCGCGACACGGGCATTCCGCTCGAGCAGGTCGAGGATCTGCGCCGCCGCCATCCCGACGTCGCCATCTACACCTATGACGCCGATCACGGCTTCTGCAATTCCGACCGCCCCGAGCGCTTCGATGCCGCCGCCTGCACCACGGCCAGCGCCCGCACCCTCGCCTTCTTCCACAAGCACCTGGGGTGAGCGCCGCGGCCGACGCGCTCGCCGCCTGTGCCGCGGCGCCGCTGTCGCGCAAGGCGGCGATGCGCGCCGTGCTCGCCATCGACGCCGAGATCGACCGGCGCGCCTCCGGTGCCGACCTCCTCGCCGCCCGCGCCGCGCTCGCCGCCGCCCATCCGGCCCTCGCCCTCGTCATGGCGCTCGCCGACATGCGGGCCGGCGGCCCGCAGTTCGTCCTCGCCCAGATCGGCCTGCCGCCCGCCGCCTATGCCGGCCTCGGCGAGGCCGACTACATGGTCGCGCTCTACAACGGCGCCACCGTGCCGCGCGTGCTGGTAGCGATGCCGGACGGTACGCGCCACGACGCCCTTGCGCTCCTTCGCGACGCCGTCGCGGCCCTGCCCGCGCGCTAGAGCATTTCCAGGAAAAGTTTCAGACTTCAACAAAATCAACAGCTTATATGGGTTCACCGTTTCACTTGCACGGTGCAACGCTCTAGTGCGCCTCGTCCCAGTTCTGCGCCGCGTGCGCGTCGACCTTGAGCGGCACGCTGAGGGCGACGGCGGGCAGCGCCGCGCTTTCCATGACCCTGGCGATCACCGGCATGGCGGCCGCCTCGCTGCCCTGGTCGACCTCGAAGATCAGTTCGTCATGCACCTGCAGCAGCATGTCCGCGGCGACGCCCGCCGCCGCCAGCGCCGGTTCCATGCGGACCATGGCGCGCCTTATGATGTCGGCCGCCGAGCCCTGGATCGGCGCGTTGATCGAGGCGCGCTCGATGAAGGCGCGCTCCGCGGGGTTCGCGGTGTTGGCGTTGGTGAAGGCGATGCGGCGCCCGAAGATGGTGGTGACGAAGCCCTGTGCCTTCACCAGCCGGCGCTGCTCGGCCATATAGTCCTGGATGCCGGGGAAGCGCTTGAAATAGGTCTTGATGTATTCGCCTGCCTCCGAGCGCTCGATGCCGAGCTGGTTGGCCAGCCCGAAGGCCGAGATGCCGTAGATGATGCCGAAATTGATGGCCTTGGCGCGCCGCCGCACCTCGGCCGGCATGCCCTCGACCGGCACGCCGAACATCTCCGAGGCGGTCATGGCGTGGATGTCGAGGCCCTCCTCGAAGGCGTCCTTCAGCGCCTCGATGTCGGCGATATGCGCCAGGACGCGCAGCTCGATCTGCGAATAGTCGGCCGAGATCAGCGTCCGTCCCGGGGCTGCGACGAACGCCGTTCTGATCTTGCGCCCGTCCTCGGTGCGCACCGGGATGTTCTGCAGGTTGGGCTCGTTCGAGCTCAGCCGCCCGGTCAGCACCGAATGCTGGTTGTAGCTCGTGTGCACGCGCCCCGTACGCGGGTTGATGTAGCCGGGCAGGGCGCTCGTATAGGTGCCGATCAGCTTGGTGAGCTGGCGCCAGTCGACGATCACCTTGGCGAGCGGCACGCCCTCCCTTTCAGCCAGGTCCTCGAGCGCGCTCGCCGTCGTCGACCATTGCCCGGTCTTGGTCTTGGTGCCGCCGGGCAGCCCCATGCGGCCAAACAGGATCTCGCCGAGCTGCCGGGGCGAGCCGAGGTTGAAGCGCTCGCCGGCCAGCGCCTGGGCTTCCTCCTCGAGCGCTGCGGCGCGCTGCGTGAAATCGCCCGTGAGCCGGGCCAGGATGGCGCGGTCCACCGCGACGCCGCGCGCCTCCATGCGCGCCAGCACCGGCGAGAGCGGCCGCTCCTCGGTCTCGTAGAGCGTGGTCATGTTCTCGCCGGCCAGCCGCGGCTTCAGCACCAGCCACAGCCGCAGCGTCAGGTCGGTGTCCTCGCAGGCATATTTCGCCGCGTCGGCGATGGGCACCTCGGCGAAGGTCTTCTGCGCCTTGCCGGTGCCGATGAGCTCGGTGATGGCGATGCCCTTGAGCCCCAGCCAGCTCTCGGCCAGCTTCTCGAGGCCGTTGTCGCGCGCCCCGTCCAGCACGTAGGAGATGAGCAGCGTGTCGTCGATCGGGGCGAGGGCGATGCCGTGGCGCAGCAATATGCCGGTGTCGTACTTGACGTTGTGGCCGATCTTCAGGATGGAACGGTCTTCCAGCATCGGCTTGAGCAGCGCCAGCGCCTCGCGCGCCGCCATCTGCCCCTCGGCGCGCGCCCCGAACATGCCGTTGCCGTCGAGATGGCCGACCGGGATATAGGCGCCGTTCCCCGGCTGCGTGGAGAGCGAGATGCCCACCAGCTCGGCCTGCTGGTTGTCGAGCCCGGTCGTCTCGGTGTCGATGGCGACATGGCCCTGCGCGTAGATGGCGGCGAGCCAGCGCGCGATGCCGGCCTCGTCGCGCACGATCTCGTAGCCCGCGCCGGTGAACGGCACCGCCTTGATCGCGGCGCGCCGCGCTTCGGCGTGCCGGTTCGGCGCGTCGTTGAGCGCGCTCGGCGCGCCGTGGGCGCTCGTCGCCTCGGCCACATGGCCCCTGGGCGCCGCCAGCGGGGCGCCGGCGGCCCTGAGCTCGGCGTCGGCCTCGAAGGCGTCGGGGTCGGCCTCCAGCGCCGTCGCGACGCGGCGCATGAAGCTGTTGAATTCCATCGCCTTGAGGAAGGGGATGAGCTGCGTCGCCAGCATCGGCTGGCGCGCCAGGGCGTCGAGCGGCAGCTCCACCGGCACCTTCTGGTTGAGCTCCACCAGCTGGCGCGAGATCCGTGCCTTCTCGGCCTGCTCGATCAGCCGCTCGCGGCGCTTGGGCTGCTTGATCTCGTCGACCCGCGCCAGCAGCGTCTCGACGTCGCCATAGGCGGTGATGAGCTCGGCCGCCGTCTTGACGCCGATGCCCTCGACGCCCGGCACGTTGTCGACCGCGTCGCCGCACAGGGCCTGCACCTCCACCACCTTGTCGGGCATGACGCCGAACTTGGCGAACACCTCGTCCGGCCCGATCCAGCGCATGGGCGGGCCGCCCGGCCGCTGCAGCGTGTCGAGCAGGCGGATGCACGCATTCTCGGTGGTGACGAGCTGCATCAGGTCCTTGTCGGTCGACACGATGGTGACGCGCGCCCCGATGTCGCGCGCCTGCGCCGCATAGGTGGCGATGATGTCGTCGGCCTCCCAGCCCTCCATCTCGATCGAGGGGATGTTGAAGGCCCGCGTCGCCGCCCGCGTCAGCGGGAATTGCGGCACCAGGTCCTCGGGCGGCGGCGGCCGGTGCGCCTTGTATTCGGGGTAGAGTTCGGTGCGAAAGCTCTTGGCCGAATAGTCGAAGACCACGGCCATGTGCGTCGGCGGCTCGTTGCCGTTCAGATCCTCGGTCAGCTTGTAGAGCATGTTGCAGAAGCCCGCGACGCACCCCACCGGCAGCCCGTCGGACTTGCGCGTCAGGGGCGGCAGCGCGTGATAGGCGCGAAAGATGTAGGTCGAGCCATCGACGAGGACGAGGTGCATTGGGACTCCGGGGCAATACCGGCCGGCACCTTACTGGAACGGGCCGCCCGGCTGAAGCCTCGCCCCCCGAAAAAGCGGAAGGCCCGCCGGGGCGGGCCTTCGCGGCAGGGCCGTGCGGGCCTACTTGCGGCCGATACCGGCGAGGCTGTCGTTCGGCGTGATCAGGTAGCGCCAGATCACGGCGCCCAGCGCCCCGCCGAGGAGCGGCACGACGATGAACAGCCACACCTGTCCCAAGGCCCCGTTCTGCGCGAAGATCGCCGCGGCGATGGAACGCGCCGGGTTGACCGAGGTGTTGGTCACCGGGATGGCGATGAGGTGGATGAGCGTCAGCGCCAGCCCGATGGCGAGCGGCGCGAAGCCCACCGGCGCTTCCTTCGAGGTGGCGCCCAGGATCACCACCACGAACATGGCGGTGAGCACGAGCTCGATGACGATCGCCGACGTCATCGAATAGCCGCCCGGCGACAGCGCGTCGTAGCCGTTCGAGGCGAAGCCCCCGGGCGTATAGCCGGCGACCCCCGAGGCGATGACGTAGAGCACCGCCGCCCCGGCGATGCCGCCCACCAGCTGTGCCGCCCAGTACGGCACCACCTCGCCCCATGGATGCCGCCCGGCCACCGCCAGCCCCAGCGTCACCGCCGGGTTGAAATGCGCCCCCGAAATGCCGCCCACCGCATAGGCCATGGTCAGCACGGTGAGGCCGAAGGCCAGCGCCACGCCCGCAAAGCCGATGCCGACCTCGGGAAAGCCGGCGGCCAGCACGGCGCTGCCGCAGCCCCCCAGCACCAGCCAGAACGTGCCGAACGCCTCGGCGGAAATCTTGCGGAACATGCCGGTCCCCCCTCACGCAAATTGTCCACCCCTCGCTCATAGCGGCGCGCCCCGGGCGCTGGAATCCGCGGGCGCGAGCTTCCCACAGGAGATTGCGGCGGCATGTCGCAGCCTATGGGAGCATTGAGCTTGCGACGCCGCTTTGCCATATAACCTTAGAACGGTTCCAAATAGGCTCGAAATGGCAGACGCGACAAAACCCAATCCTCCGTCGACGCGCGGCAATGGTGCGCCCGCAATCTCCGACCGCAACACCCTCACCATCGGCGCCAACGGCCCGGTGCTGCTGCACGACGTGCACTTCCTCGAGCAGATGGCGCATTTCAACCGCGAGAAGGTGCCCGAGCGCCAGCCGCACGCCAAGGGCGCCGGCGCCTTCGGCGTCTTCACCACCGAGGCCGACGTCTCCGCCTATACCCGGGCGGCCCTGTTCCAGCCCGGCGCTAGCACCGAGATGCTGGCGCGCTTTTCCACCGTCGCCGGCGAGATGGGCAGCCCCGACACCTGGCGCGACGTGCGCGGCTTCTCGCTCAAGTTCTATACCTCCGAGGGCAATTACGACCTCGTCGGCAACAACACGCCGGTGTTCTTCCTGCGCGATCCGATGAAGTTCCCGCACTTCATCCGCTCGCAGAAGCGCCTCCCCGATTCCGGCCTGCGCGACAACCACATGCAGTGGGATTTCTGGACCAACAATCCCGAGACCGCCCACCAGGTCACCTATGTCATGGGCGATCGCGGCCTGCCGCGCACCTGGCGCCACATGAACGGCTACGGCTCGCACACCTATATGTGGGTCAACGCCAGGGGCGAGAAGTTCTGGGTCAAGTACCACTTCCACACCAATCAGGGCATGGAATTCCTTTCCAATGCCGAGGCGGCGGCAATGGCCGGCGCCGATGCCGATTTCCACCGCCGCGACCTGTTCGACGCCATTGCCCGCGGCGCGCATCCGAGCTGGACGCTGTCGGTGCAGGTGATGCCCTTTGCCGAGGCGGCGGGCTACCGCTTCAATCCCTTCGACCTCACCAAGACCTGGTCGCACAGGGACTATCCGCTCATCCGCGTCGGTACCATGACGCTCGACCGCAACCCCGAGAACTTCTTCGCCCAGATCGAGCAGGCCGCCTTCGCGCCCTCCAACCTCGTGCCGGGCATCGGGCTCTCCCCCGACAAGATGCTGCTCGGCCGCGCCTTCGCCTATGCCGACGCGCAGCGCAACCGCATTGGAACGAACTTCCACCAGCTCCCGGTCAACCGGCCGAAGGTGCCGGTCAACACCTACATGTTCGATGGCCAGATGGCCTATGAGCATTCGGGCGCGGCGCCGGTCTACGCCACCAACAGCGGCGGCCGCCCGTGGTCCGACGAGACCGGCCCGGCCGAGGAGGGCTGGCACGCCGAGGGCGACATGGTGCGCGCCGCCTATGCGCTCCATGCCGAGGATGACGACTTCACCCAGCCCGGCACGCTGGTGCGCGAGGTGTTCGACGACGCGCAGCGCGCGCGCCTCGTCGAGACCGTCGCCGGCGCGCTGCTCGGCGGCGTCCGTGGCGAGGTGCTGGAGCGCGCCTTCTGGTACTGGAGGAGCATCGACGCCGATGTCGGCGCCCGCATCGAGGTCCGCGTCAAGGCCGGCACGGCGCCCGAGCCGGCGCAGGGCATGGGCCAGGGCAGCCCGGCGTAGGAAAATCGGGGGAGCCGCAGGGCTCCCCTTTTCGTCTCAGCGCAGCCCGACCTCTTCGAGCAGGCCCTGCCGCTTGGCGTCGTAGTAATAGCCGGCGGCATAGTTGCGCACCGCCCGGTCGGCGTCGTTGCCGCCGACCAGATAGGCGCCCGACAGATATTTCACCGCGTAGCGCAGATTGGTGTCGGCCTCGAGCAGCCCCTCGGCCGGGCCGCGATAGCCCATCGACTGCGCCGTGGCGTAGCTGATCTGCATCAGCCCGTAATAGGGGCCGTTGCGCGCCCTCTCGTTATAGCCGCTCTCGCGCTGGATGACGCGGTGCACCAGGGCTTCCGGCACGTCGTACATGGCGGCATATTTGCGGACCAGCCCGTGCGTGTCGCGCGCCTGCGGCGCCGGCTCGGGGGCCACGGCGAGGCTCGCCACCACGACATTGGGCTGCGCCGGGCGTGGCTTGATGCTGGCAAGGCCCGGAAACGCCGTCGACGAGCAGGCGCCCAGCAGCAGCGCCGCCGCCACGCCCACCAGCCCACGCGGCGCCAGCGCGCCGATGCCGTTCGTCACCTGCATCTGTGCTCTTTACCATCACCCGCCCCGCCATGGGAACCCGGCCTATTCGCACAGCCGCGCCACGCAGCGCGCGCCGTGGCAGCCGAGGTCGAGATGCAGGTGGTCGTGGTGCAGCGCATTGGCGTCGGGGCCCAGCACCGTCGTGAACTGCGCGCAGGCCGCCGCATGGGCGAAGCGCAGGAGGCCGCGCCCCTCGGCCGCCGTCCCCTGCCAGGCCGTCTCGACGCGCAGCGTGCGCCCGTCCTCGAGGCCGAAGCCGGTGACGTCGAGCGCGTCGCCGAAGGCGTGGAAGCTGAGGTTCCCGTCCGCCGCGTTGTTGACGTTGCGGCATGCATAGCCGGTCCCCGTCTCGAGCGTCGCGAGCCGCGTGTTCTCGGTGGCCAGCGCATAGCTGTCGACGCTGGCGACCCATGCCGGCAGCGCCGTCGCCATGCCGCAATCGGCGGTCACCGGGCTGCTGAGCGGAATGGTGCGGCCATTGGCCGAGACGGCCTCGAGCCGCAGCGGCGATTGCAGCCGGCACTGCCCGTCGGCGATCGGGGGCAGGGCGGTCGCCGTCACCCGTCCCGCCAGCACGGCCGGGCAGGCGGTCTGGTAGCTCCGTGCCGGCGCCGCCGCCGCCTCCGGCGGTGCCGCGGCGACCGGCGCCGGCCGCGCCCGCGGCAGCGGTACTTCCGCCGCCGCCACGGCGGCGGCCGGCCCGAGACATGTCAGCATCGTCAGCAGCAGGCGGTGGCGCATCAGCTTGGCAACGCCCGCCGGCCCCGCCCGGTTGCCATGTTGCGCGCGCCGCGCAAAGCGGGCACATCAGGTGTCCGAAACGAGGGGTCCATGCGCGCGCTGCTGGCGGCCGGTTTGCTCATGCTCATGGCGGTGCCGGCGCTGGCCGGGGCGCCCACGGTGCATTTCGCCGGCTATGACTGGCTGGTGCGCACCTATGGCGGCGGGCCCGGCCCCAACCACTGGCGCGCCGCCAACGTCACCGTCGACGCCGCGGGCCTGCAGCTCGCCATTGCGCGCGACGGCGAAGTGTGGACCGCCGCCGAGGTGGTGATGCTCGGCCCGCCGCTCGGCTTCGGCACCTACGAATTCTCCGTCGCCGGCGACCTGGCGGCGCTCGCCCCCAACATCGTCCTCGGCCTGTTCAACTTTCCCGGCTCCGACGCGGTCGGCCCCGCCGGCACCAACGAGATCGACATCGAGCTCACCCAATGGGGCAGCGGCGACAATCCGCACCGGCTCAACTGGACCGTCCATCCGCCCGTGCCCGGCCTCGGGCCGGCCCATCTCGACGCGCCTTTCCCCGCCACCGCGCCCCTCACCACCCACCGCTTCGCCTGGAGCCCCACGGCGATCGCCTACGCCTCCTTCGACGGCCCGCCCGACGGTCCGCCCGCCGCGCGCTGGACCTACGCCCCCCCCGATCCGGCCCGCGCCATCCCGCAGCGTCCGCTCGTCGTCCACGTCAATTTCTGGCTGCTCGACGGCCTTCCGCCCGCCGACGGGCGCCCCGCCGCCATCACCCTCGCCGACTTCCGTTTCACGCCCGGTTAAGCGCTCGTAAACCGCGTTTGCGCGGGGGCCCGGCGCCTGCTATCAGCCGCCGATACCGGCCCGAAAGTCCAAATGACCGTCCCGCTCGACCATATCCGCAATTTCTCCATTGTCGCCCATATCGACCACGGCAAGTCGACCCTGGCCGACCGCCTGATCCAGATGACCGGCGGGCTCGAGCAGCGCGAGATGAAGGCGCAGGTGCTCGACAACATGGAGATCGAGCGCGAGCGCGGCATCACCATCAAGGCGCAGACCGTGCGCCTCTCCTACACCGCCCGCAACGGCGAGACCTATGTGCTCAACCTCATCGACACGCCCGGCCATGTCGACTTCGCCTATGAGGTGAACCGCTCGCTCGCCGCCGTCGAGGGCTCGCTCCTCGTCGTCGACGCCACCCAGGGCGTCGAGGCGCAGACCCTCGCCAATGTCTACCACGCCATCGAGGTCAACCACGAGATCGTCCCGGTCATCAACAAGGTCGACCTGCCGGCCGCCGACGTGCCGCGCGTGAAGCAGCAGATCGAGGACGTGATCGGCCTCGACGCCTCCGACGCCCTCGAGATCTCGGCCAAGACCGGGCTCGGCGTGCCCGACGTGCTCGACGCCATCGTCCATCGCCTGCCCGCCCCCAGGGGCGACGCCGCGGCGCCGCTCAAGGCGCTGCTCGTCGACAGCTGGTACGACCCCTATCTGGGCGTCGTCGTCCTCATCCGCGTCGTCGACGGCACCGTCAGGAAGGGCCAGAAGATCCGCATGATGGCGACGAAGGCCGCCTATGAGCTCGACCGGGTCGGCGTCTTCACCCCCAAGCTCGTCGATGTCGGCGAACTCGGCCCCGGCGAGATCGGCTTTTTCACCGCCGGCATCAAGCAGGTCGCCGATACCAATGTCGGCGACACCATCACCGACGACAGGAAGCCCGCCGCCGCGGCGCTGCCCGGCTTCCGCCCGGCGCAGCCCGTGGTGTTCTGCGGCCTGTTCCCCGTCGACGCCTCGGATTTCGAGGCGCTGCGCGAGGCGATGGCCAAGCTCCGCCTCAACGACGCCAGCTTCTCGTTCGAGATGGAGACCTCCGCCGCGCTCGGCTTCGGCTTCCGCTGCGGCTTCCTGGGGCTCCTGCATCTCGAGATCATCCAGGAGCGGCTTTCGCGCGAGTTCGACCTCGACCTCATCGCCACCGCGCCCTCGGTCGTCTACCAGATCGAGCTCACCAGCGGCGAGACGAAAGAGCTCCACAACCCCGCCGACATGCCCGAGGTCACGCGTATCGAGGAGATCCGCGAGCCCTGGATCAAGGCCACCATCCTCACCCCCGACGAATATCTCGGCGCCATCCTGAAGCTCTGCCAGGACCGGCGCGGCATCCAGCGCAACATGACCTATGTCGGCAGCCGCGCCATGCTCGAATACGAGCTGCCGCTCAACGAGGTGGTGTTCGATTTCTACGACCGCCTCAAATCCATCTCGGCCGGCTATGCCAGCTTCGACTACACCCTCGCCGACTACCGCGCCGGCGACCTGGTCAAGCTCTCCATCCTCGTCAATGCCGAGCCGGTCGACGCGCTCAGCATGCTTGTCCACCGCTCCGCCGCCGAGGCGCGCGGCCGCCAGATGTGCGAGAAGCTCAAGGAGCTGATCCCGCCGCACCTGTTCGTCATCCCCATCCAGGCGGCCATCGGCGGCAAGATCATCGCCCGCGAGACGGTGCGCGCCATGCGCAAGGACGTGACGGCCAAGTGCTATGGCGGCGACGCCACGCGCAAGCGCAAGCTCCTCGAAAAGCAGAAGGCCGGCAAGAAGCGCATGCGCCAGTTCGGCAATGTCGAAATCCCCCAGGAAGCCTTCATCGCCGCCCTCAAGATGGGCGACGACAAATAGGCGCGGGCCCGCGTCGGCCTGCCGGCCCGGGCCGCCTGAGGGCCCGCTTCCCGTCGGCCGCGCGATAGGGCAGACTTGCCGCTCAGCTTCGGGGGACCTCTCATGGCCAGCCTGCTCACCCTGCTCAAGACCCAGCCCGCCCGCGAGCTCGCGCCCGGCGAGGCGCTGATCGTCGCCGGCGAGCCCGGCGACGGCACGCTCTACGTGCTCGACAGCGGCCGCCTCGTCGTCGCCCGCGACGGCGTCGACATCGCCACCATCGACACCCCCGGCGCCCTCGTCGGCGAAATGAGCGTGCTGCTCGGCACCCCCTCCTCGGCCACGGTGCGCGCCGAGGCGCCCAGCACCGTGCGCGTCATCGAGAACGCCATTTCATTCCTTGAGCGCACGCCCATCGTCGCCCTGCACGTCGCCACGCTCGCCTGCGAGCGGCTCGACCGCACCAGCGCCCTCGTCGTCGAGCTGCGCCGGCAGGCCGAGGGGCGCGCCGAGCAGAGCGTGCTCGCCCGCATCGTCTCGGCCCTCACCGGCACCTGAAGCGGGCGCGCTCTACGCACCCTGCCGGCGCGGCGGCGTAGACTGGGCCGGTGTCACAGGAGCCCGCCATGCCCGCATCCCCCCGCCCGCTCACCCGCCGCCTCGCCGCCGCGCACGAGGCGCTCTATCCGGGCCTCGCCCGGCTCAGCCGCCAGCTCGACGCCCTGGCGCAGCGCCGGCCGCTGGCGCCGGTGCCGCCCGCCGTCGCTGCCCTCGCCGCCGAGCTGCTCATCGCCGCGCGGCCCTTCGCCCCCGCCGCCAGGCGCCGCCCGCCGCCCGCCGGCGCGGCGCTCGCCCTCGCCGCCGAGCTCGGCCATGCCCTCTCCCGGCTCGAGGCCTTCGAGGCCGCCCATACCGGCTGGCATCCGGCGCTGGGCTGCTTCGTCTGGCTGCTGCCCGATCCGCTGCCGGTGCGGCGCCTGCGCCAGAAGACCATCGGCCTCGTCACCTCCGCCCGCGATGCGCGCGCCCAGGACCGGCTGCGCCACAAGCTCATCGAATCGATCCGCATCCGCACCGCCGAAAGCTACGACGAAGGCTATGCCGATGCCGCCAGCGGCCGGGCGCATCGCGAGCGAAGCGCCTGAGCGGCAACGCCCAATCGGCGGCGTGCACGAAATCTGTCCCCGCCCGCCGCGCCGGGCGTAGGCTCTGCCCATCCGGTTCGCGCGGGCGGAAGTCGACGGCGAACGATGCGGGCCGGACTGCGGGAGGGCCGGGTTCGCCCCCGGCCTGGGCCGTGCGGAGGTCGGCGTCCGGTTCTGCCGGAACCCCTCGCGTGTGTGCCGGAAACCCCGCGCCTCGGGACGCCGGTCGTCTCCTTCCCCTCCCTCCGCGGGACGCCCGGCGCCCCGAGGCTCCGCCCATTGCCCGCATCCGGAGGCCCGCTGCCGATGGCCGCGTCCGCACGCCCCGCGAACCGCGCGCTACCGCGCCATTTCGGTGCACAGCGCCACCATGCCGCCGAGCTCTTCGGGCCGTGCGTCCCACAGCTTGTCGCGCACCGTGAGCTCGAGCGCGCAGGCGCAGTAGGCGGTGCAGAAGCCGGCCGTGCCCGTCGCCTCGCAGCTTTGCCGGCACTGGCCGGCGAAGCTTTCGAGCCGCGCCGTCTCGCGCGCATTCACCCAGTTGGCGAGCGGCGTTATGAGCCCGAACAGCAGCGGCTGGTGCACGAGATAGATGACAAGGCTCCAGCGTCCCGCCAGCGCCAGGAAGCGCAGCGCCGGGTTGGCGCTCGTCCAGGTGAAGGCCGGCGCCGCCTTGGCGAGGCGCATGCCGGCGAGCCCGATCAGCACCACGCCGAACCAGGGGAACATCGGCACCAGGTCGGCCGTCGCCGGCGTCGTCGTGAAGAAGCCGATCCAGCTCAGCCAGCGCGTGTCGAACAGCGGGTCCGTCCACAGCGGCAGGACCAGCACCGCCAGTGCCGTGCCGATCGTCAGCCACAGCGGCGCGCGCACGAAGGGCAGGGCGCACAGCGAGCTCAGCGCGATGGCGTGCAGCACGCCGAAATAGGCGAAATAGGCACCGAACTGCAGCCAGGTGACGAGGCTCACCCCGGCCGCGGCGGCGACCAGCAGCGCCTCGCGCCGCCAGAAGCCGCGCCAGCTTATGCCCTCGCCATGCGCCAGCACCAGCCCGGCGCCGACCAGCAGCAGGAAGGCGGCGAGGATGCCGCGCTGCACCGCGATCCACAGCGGATCGACGCCGATCCCGACCTCGATCAGCCCGTAGAAATTGAGGTCCCAGATGGCGTGATAGGCCGCCATCATGAGGATCGCGAGCCCCCGGTAGACATCGATGGATTGCCGGCGCGCGCGAGTCATGGCCCGTTCTGGCCCAAACCGCGCCCCGAGAAAAGGGGCGCCGTCGGCGCCGCCGCGCGCCGCTCCCGCCGCCCGAGCGCACTTGAGCGCCTGCCCCAAGGAACGCTAAGCTCGCGCGCAATTGCCCGCCCGGGGGAAACGCGCGGGCCACAGCCAGGGAGACGCCGCCTCATGAAACCCATTCTGTCCATCGCCGCCGCGCTGGTCGCCGCGCTGGCCGCCGGTGCGGCTTCGGCCCAGAGCCTGCCCGACCTCGGCGGCCGCACCATCCACGCGGTCACCGAGAACGCCTATACCCCGCTCAATTTCGCCGATCCGGCGACCGGCGAGGGCATCGGCTGGGAATATGACGCCATGAACGAGATCGCCCGGCGCCTCAACGCCACGGTCGACTGGAACCTGTCGAGCTGGGACGTCATGATCCAGGCCGTGCATGACGGCCAGTACGATGTCGGCATGGACGGCATCACCATCAACGACGAGCGCCGGCAGCAGGTCGATTTCTCCGACGCCTACATGACCAGCCAGCAATACATGCTGGTGCGGGCCGACGAGGCGCGGGTCGCCTCCAAGGACGATTTCATGGCCAATACCGACCTGCTCATCGGCGCGCAGGCCGGCACCTCCAATTTCTACGCCGCCGTCTACGACGTGCTCGACGGCGACGAGGCCAATCCGCGCATCAAGCTGTTCGACACCTTCGGCGCCTCGGTGCAGGCGCTGAAGGCCGGCGACGTCGACATGGTGCTGATGGACCAGGCCTCCATCGACGGCTACATCGCTGCCGATCCGGGGGTCTTCAAGACGGTCGGCGAGCCCATCGGCTCGGACGAGTTCGGCTTCATCTTCACGCCCGGCTCCGATCTCGTGGCGCCGGTCAACGCCGCCCTCGCGGCGATGAAGGCCGACGGCTTCATCGACGGCTTGAACCGCAAGTGGTTCTACGAATATAGCGCCGCCCAGTGACAACCAAGCGTGGCGCCGGCGGGCGATTCATGAGCGAACCGTCCCGCCGGCGCCTCGCCGGCTTTCCCTTCTGGCTGCTCGCCATCGGCCTGCTCGGCGTGCTGACGGCCTGGGCCATCGTCGCCGACCGGAGCTACGGCCAGATTTTCCGCGCCCTGTCGGGCGGCGTGCTGACGACGCTGTGGGTCACCCTCGTCGCCTTCGTCCTCGCCATGCTGCTCGGGCTCGGCATCGCGCTGATGCGCACCTCGGGGCGGCCCGTGCTGGTGCAGCTCGCAACCTTCTACACCGAGCTGATCCGCGGCATCCCCATCCTCGTCTTCCTGTTCTACGTCGCCTTCGTCGGCGCCCCGGCCGTCATCGCCGCCGCCAACTGGCTCACCGGCCCGCTGCAGGCGCTCGGCCTCGTGCCGACGCTCACCGTGCGCAATTTCGATCTCACCTGGCGCGCCATCATCGCCCTCACGGTGTGCTACTCGGCCTTTCTCGCCGAGATCTTCCGGGCCGGCATCGAGGCGGTGCCGCGCGGCCAGATCGAGGCGGCCATCGCCTTCGGCCTGTCGAAGCGCGACATCGCGCTCCACATCGTCGCGCCGCAGGCCTTCCGCATCATCCTGCCGCCGCTCGGCAACGACTTCGTCTCGATGGTCAAGGATTCGGCGCTGGTCTCGGCCCTCGGCGTGCAGGACATCACCCAGCTCGGCAAGGTCTATTCCGCCGGCACCTTCAAGTTCTTCGAGACCTACAACGTCGTCGCCTTCCTCTATCTCACCATGACCATTTCGCTGTCGCTCGTCGTGCGCCTCATCGAGCGGCGCCTGCGGCGCTCCTGAGCCCTTGCATGTCCGGCCCGCTCCTCCCACATGCGTCAGGCCGAAAACTCCAGCGCGAGGCCACGCCCATGCTGTCCAGACTCGTTCGCGGCGCGGGTGCGGCCGCGCTCCTCCTGCTGCTCGCCGCCTGCGGCAACAACGCCGCCGATGTCGGCAAGATCAAGGTCGACTGGACCGGCAACGACATCGCCATCGAGGCGGTCGAGGATCCCGGCGTCAAGGGCGTCGTCTGTCACGTCGCCTATTTCAACCGCAGCCTCATCGACCGCCTGCAGCAGGGCAACTGGTTCGAGGATCCCTCCTATTCCGCTCTCGACTGCGCCGCCTCGGGGCCGGTGGTGATCGGCAATATCGCCACCTCCGCCGGCGGCGAGGAGATCTTCAAGCAGCAGCGCAGCCTCATCTGGAAGTCGCTGCGCGTCACCCGCGTCTACGACAAGGCCAACAATTCGCTGGTCTATCTCGCCCATGCGCGCGAGCTGCAGCTCGGCTCGGGCAAGATGTCGCTGTCGGTGGTGCCGCTCAACGGCCTCGACGTCACCTGGCAGAACGGCACTGCCGCCGCCGCCGCCCGATAGTTTGCATCGAATTGCGCCGCGCGCCTTGAGCTACGGGCAAGGCCCGCGCGCTCCGATGCGGGCCGAAGGAGATTGCGACGATGGCTGCGCTGTTCGGGTTCTTCACGGGCGATGCCGCCGCGCTGATGGCGAGCGTCGTCGCCTTCACGGCCTTCTTCCTCATCGCCCGGATCGCCAATGCCCGCCAGGGCGTGGCCTTCGCCTTCGCCTTCACGCCGCTCTTTGCCTTCTTCGCCATCGGGGCGGCCGCCGCTGCTCTCGCCTGAGCGTTGCGCCGAAGCCCGCGGGCCGGGAACGGCTTGGCCTGCCGCTGCCGCAAAAGACAAAAGCATTTCCGCCCGGCCCCTGCCGTCCGGTGCGCGGATTCCCGATATTGGCGGCAGCGCAATCATGCCCCTTGCGGGCCAGACCAAGGAACCGACCAATGGCAATCTTGATCGGCGATACCGCCCCCGATTTCGAGGCCGAGAGCACCGCCGGCCACATCCACTTCTACGACTACATCGACGGCAAGTGGGCCGTGCTGTTCTCGCACCCCAAGAACTTCACGCCCGTATGCACCACCGAGCTCGGCTACACCGCCAAGCTCAAGCCGGAATTCGACAGGCGCGGCGTCGTCGTGCTCGGCCTTTCCGTCGACGAGCTGTCCAACCACGCCGGCTGGTCCAGGGACATCGAGGAGACCCAGGGCCAGGCCCTCAACTTCCCTCTCCTTGCCGATCCCTCCCGCGAGATCGCGACCAAATACGGGATGATCCATCCCAATGCCGACAATGCCTTGACGGTGCGCTCGGTGTTCGTCATCGGGCCGGACAAGAAGGTGAAGCTCAAGATCGAGTATCCGGCCTCGACCGGTCGTAACTTCGACGAGGTGCTGCGCGTCATCGACAGCCTGCAGCTCACCGCCAACCATGCCGTGGCAACGCCGGTGAACTGGCAGCAGGGCGAGGACGTCATCATCTCCTCCTCGCTCAGCGACGAGGCCGCGAAGGCCAGGTTCCCCAATGGCTGGACCGCGCCAAAGCCCTATATCCGCATCGTGCCGCAGCCGGGCGCCTGACCCTGGCGTCAGCCGCGGCGCGCGGCCGCAAGGCGTCGGCGGGCGGTCGCGCGCCTAGGGCGCGAGGCCCAGCTCCGCCCGCAGCTTGCGCGTCAGCTTCGCCGCCACCATCTGATGGGCGGCGGCGATATAGGCCTTGAGTTCGGCGTCGCTGAGCGGGGCGCCCCTGCCGACGCGCACCCAGCCGCGCTTGGCGAAATAGGGCGCCTGGCGCACCTCGGCCAGCGCCGTGAGCCCCTCGAACGACGTCTCCGATACCTTGAAGACGATGCCGTCGCCGCTCGCCCCGATCAGCGCGAACACCTTGCCGCCCACCTTGGCGACATGGCTCTCCCACTGCTCGACGACCTCCACCGCCTTGAGGCTGCCGACATGGCGCATAAAGGCCCGGGTGCTGTGAAGGCTCATCGTCAGAACTGGTCCTGGCGCAGGAACACCCGCTCGCGCCGCGACCGCCCGGCCCAGGCCAGCAGCACGCCGGGCACGCCGATCACGGCGAAGCCGGGAAAGCCGAGCAGCGCCGAAACCGCCGGCTTCAGCACCGGTCCGAAAAGCCGCGTCTCGAGAAAGGCGCGCAGCGCCACGAGGCTCTCGGCGTGCATCTCCATCCAGCTCGTTTCGAGCGGCGTCAGCACCAGCGTGTTCGCCGCCAGCGACTTGGTGCCGTCGATGATGACGAGAATCACGGCGCAGGCGATCAGCACCGTTCCCGCAATCCTGAGGATGAGCCGCATGCATTGGTCCCCGCGCCGGCCACTCCGGCAAGATGGGAGCCGGTCTTCTTGCATGTCGGCCGGCCCGCCGACAAGCCGCACCGGCAAGCCTTGCGGTCGGCCCGCCGATGAGTATAGTGCGCGCGCTTTCGCCGAGGGAAGGTCCACCCCCTCGGCCGCCAAGGCGAGGCGAAAGCACGGTTCGCCGCACATCCGGCGTCCGCCGCTGGCGCGGGAGAGATGGCCGAGTGGTCGAAGGCGCACGCCTGGAAAGTGTGTAGGCGGGTAACCGTCTCGAGGGTTCGAATCCCTCTCTCTCCGCCACCCAGTCCCAGCACAATTCTCTGGTTGCGTCGCGGGCGGCAAGGCCCGTGTTTCAGGGGCTTTGAGCGCCCGAACCCAGAACAGGGCCTCTGTTTGCTCGAGGTACAACCCCTATTTGTGGCTGGCCTGGCAGAGCCGTCTCCGCCGAGGCAAGCCGCCCCACTCGGGCCGCTTCCGTCCTGGCCACGCTCGAACCGTGGTTGGTCGAGGCCGCGTTCTCCCGGCTCGATCGTGAGTTGAGCCAAGCTGAGCAGCAAGTCGTCTGGAAGGCGACACAGACGCCGCACAAGGTCGTTTGGCCGGATTGGTGACCTGTCACCCATGACTCAGCGGTAACATAGCGAGTGACCAACTTCGCCATAGAACTCAATTTTTGACGGGGGCTTACCCGACCGAGGCGCTACTTTCTTCACGCTGCCTTCTGGATGAGCCAGTCGATGAGGCCGGCGGTGACGGCCTGCTCGGCGATGGTGTCGCCGGCCCAGATATGGACGGGCTTGGAGGTGGCTGCGGCATTGAGAGCACCGCGCGGCGAGTGGCAGATGAAGAACATGCGCGCATAGGCTGGGTCTGAGGTGAAGCGCGTGACGTAGTCGGCGAGGACGGCCTGGTCGGACGCCGACTTGATCTGGACAAACTCACGCTCGCCCGTGGCCCGTTGCTCCATCACCAGGTCGGTATCCTTCTGCAGCCCGCCAAGCTCGCTGATGCGCTGCCAGCCTGAGCGCATGAGGATCAGGTCGCACAGGATCTCGAAGTCGCGCCAGTGCAGCCCCTCGATCAGGGAGCGGGTAGCCTTGAGCAGGCTGTCTCGCGCAGCCTTGGCTTCGGCCACCGCCGGCTCGTCAATGCCGTTGATGCGCCGTACCAGATAGTCGAGGGCCTCGATCCGGCAGATCGTCTGCCGATAGGCCGCAACCTTGGTGAGACGCGTGCTGAGCGTAGTAATGGCGAGCAGATTGCCATTGGCATCGCGATTGGACCAGGGCGCGACGAGTTCACGGTAGCGTTCGCCATTGGTTACAGTCTCGCCCAGCATGTTGACCTGTGGCTTGGCGAAGGCCCACCACAGGCACCCCTCTGCGAAGGTGACCCACAGGCAATCCTCGCCCTGACCGTAAAAGTCGATGATCTCGCGGGCATAGTCATTGGCCTTGCCCGTCTCACGTCCCTGATTGCGATAGACCTGCGCGATTGCTGTGCGCTCGAGGCCCATGGCCAATTCATGGCTGACATCGGCATGGCCGAACTCGAGCCGGCTATGCTGGCGCGCGCTGGGGAACCAGGCATTGTTGACGCCGAGCTTGATATAGCGCGCCGTGCTCGGGGTGATGGGGAAGGGCAAAGTTACAGGGGTGCTTTCCATGTCGTGCAGCAAGGCTCGGAATGCCGGGACAGTCAAGCAAAATGAGACTCATCGTCTGTAGAACTATCGGCTGCATGTGGCTTCCGCTACGTAGATGGATCTGCGGCGACGGTTTGCGAGCAATATCAAGGCAAGGCGCAAGCTTCTGGGGCTCTCCCAGGAGCAGCTGGCGTTCGAAGCGGGATTGCACCGCACCTATATCAGCGGCATCGAGCGCGGCATCCGCAATGTGAGCATCGACAATATCGAGGTTATCGCTGTGGCCCTTGGCTGCGAGGCGTCCGTGCTGCTCGACAGGAAGCCCAAGTGGTGAGCTGACCCGAATATGCCCTTGTCCTTGCCATCGACCTCGCCGCGCAAATCGGTCTGTGGTGTCGGAGGGCGGTGATGCCCGGCAGTCGGATCGATATCCAATAGGGCGGTTGTTCGCCATGGCCACGGCGGGGCTCGAGGATGCGCACAGTCGCGCAGTCGCCGGGCAGAATCCACGCCTCACCTCGTCGCAGCAGCGCGCCGTTCACCTCAGACTGGCTCGCGCCATCCGGAGCTGTGCCGATACCGCGCACGAGATCGGACAAGAGATCAACAAGGAGCGAGGGAAGCGCTCGTAAGCCGATGCCAGCGGTATTCATGGCCGCTGGCAACTCTGACGCTCAGCACGGAGGAGCGCTGGGCGCCCGGCAAGTCCACGAGAGCGGATTGATCGGCCGGACGCAGCGCCACGACCTGGCCGGCGTGGGCGGAACGGGCGTGCAGTAATCGGCGCGGCGCGCCTGCGTCGTGGCCATTGTGTCGTGGAGCTTCCACAAGGCCGAGGTGATGAACCGCGAGGTCACGGCGCTGGCGACGTTCCGCATGACGTGCGCCGCTGGCGAAGGCATGCAGCGTGCCCTCGACAGCGCTCACGATCTCGCCTGGAAGACACATCTCGACTATTCCAACTCGTCGCGGCCGCGCACGGGCCTTTCGGCACCCTGACCGGTGTGGGCGGTCGCGAACTGGCGCACGGCCGCTGCAGCGAGTGATTTCACGGCGCGCTGAGTCTTCGACGTCGTCGCTTCGGCTGGCGGCGATCTGTGGGCAATCGCCTCATGGAGTGCCACGGGAGGCCCGGCGTCGCTTGCGGCGATCTCCGGCACACGCGGCGCGCCGACGACGCTCCGGGCGCGCGACCCTGAGCACGATTCCCATGTTCTTGCCGCGGGGCCGGGTGGCTATACGCCCTCCGCGATCTGGCGGGCGGTGGCGGCGAGGGCAGCGGTGGTGAGGCCGTTTCGCTCCATCAGGGTGGGTACGGCGCCGAGCTCCACGAAGCGATCCGCGAGACCGATATGGCGGACCGGGACAATCGGGCCGGTGTCGAACAGGTGCTCCTTGACGAGCGTGCCCAGCCCGCCGCGCACGACATGGTTCTCGGCCGTCACGAGGCCGCTTTTGCCCTGCGCAAAGCGCGCGAGAGCTTCGTGGTCGAACGGCTTGAGGGTGGGCATATGCAGCACGCCGGCGGCTATGCCGTCGCGCGCGAGCAGGCGGGCGGCATCGAGCGCCTTTTCCGTCATCATGCCGGTCGACACGATGCCGATATCTCCGCCGGCGCGTAGCTCCACGGCCTTGCCGATCTCGAAGCGGTAGGTCGCGGGATCGAGCACCACCGGCACCTTGCCGCGCAACAGGCGCATATAGACCGGCCCCTGATGCGCCGCGGCGGCGCGCGTCGCCTGCGCGATGTCGGTCGCGTCGCACGGGTCGATCACGACAAGATCGGGGATCATGCGCATCAGTGCCACGTCCTCGATCGCCTGATGCGTGCCGCCATAGCCGGTGGTGAGCCCCGGCAGGCCGGCGGCGATCTTCACATTGAGATGCGCATGGGCGCAGGCGATGGCGATGAAGTCGTAGGCGCGGCGCGAGGCGAAGACGCCATAGGTCGTGGCGAAGGGAACGCAGCCGGTCCGGGCGAGGCCGGCGGCGATGGCGATGAGGTTCTGCTCGGCCATGCCGACATTGAAGAAGCGCTCGGGGAAGGCGTCGCGGAAGGGCAGGATGTCGGTATATTTACCCAGATCGGCGGTCAGGCCGACGATCTCGGGGCGCGTTTGGCCCAGCTCGACCAGCGTCGCGCCGAACGGCGCCTCGCGCGTCGGCCGCTCCTGCGCCTCGTCGGCGCCCATGATCTTTCCGTAAGTCGGGCGGGGGCTCATCGGGCGGTCTCCAGTTCGGCGATCAGGGCGTCCCATTCATCGGCCTCGACACGCACGAAATGGGCCTTCTCCCGCGCTTCGAGGGTTGGCACGCCGCTGCCGGGCCGGGTGCGCAGGACGATGGCGTGCGGCTTGCCTTGCGGCGCGCGCGCCGCGCCGAGCGCCGCGACGATGGCGGCGAGGTCGTTGCCGTCGATCTCCTGCACCTGCCAGCCGAAAGCGCGCCATTTGTCGGCGACGGGCTCCATGTCGAGCACGATCCGGCCATCGGCCTGAATGCCATTGCAGTCGATCAGCGCCACGAGGCGGTCGACGCCAAAATGGCTCGCCGACATCGCCGCTTCCCAGGTCGATCCCTCCTGCAGCTCGCCGTCGGACAGCTCGCAGAAGACGCGGGCGGTGGAGTTTTGCAGGCGCAGGCCGAGCGCCGTGCCGACCGCCTGGCCGAGGCCATGGCCGAGCGAGCCGCCGGTGATCTCGACGCCGGGCGTCGTGTCGAGGGTCGACATCTGCAGCCGGCTGTCGTCGGCACCATAGGTGCTGAGCTCGTCGAGCGGGAACACGCCCGCTTCGGCCAGCGCCGCCCACAAGGCGATGGAGTAGTGGCCGGTCGACAGCAGGAAGCGGTCGCGGGCGGGATCGTCGAGCCGCGCCGGGTCCCAGCGCAGCTCGTGGAAATAGAGCGCGGCGAGCACGTCGGCGATACCGAGGCCCTGGCCGATATAGCCCTGGCCGGGGCCGCGGGCCATGACGAGCATGTGCCGGCGCATGCGCCGGGCGCGCTGGCGGAGCTGTGCGAGGTCGGCGTGGGCCGGCGGATGGTTGGCGAGGCTGGTCATGCTCAATCCTTGTCGAGGCCGCCGCTCATATTGAGGCGTTCGGCGACCATGTAGGGCGGGGCGTCGAGGGCGAGCCACACCACGGCGCCGGCGATTTCGGCGATTTCGGCGCGGCGGCCGAGCGGGATGCGCGCGGTGCGTTCAGCGAGGAAGGCGTCGAAGTCGGTGCGGCCGGCGAGGCGCGCCATGGTGGCTTCGGTGGAGCGCTGCATCTCGGTGTCCATCATGCCGGGCGCGAGCGCGTTCACCAGCACACCATGCGGCGCGAGCTCGGTGGCGGCGGCGCGGGTGATGGAGTCGACGGCGGCCTTGCTCGCGGCATAGGCGGCATAGTTGGGCAGCGCCATGCGCGAGGCGGGCGAGGTGATGTTGACGATGCGGCCCTGGCCGGCCGCCTTCATCGCGCGGCCGGCGGCGACGACGAGCAGCGCCAGCGCCACGACATTGATGTTCATGGTCCGCAGCCAGGTGCCGCGGCTGCTGTCGAGCAGCGGCTCGATGACGCCATAGCCGGCATTGTTGACCAGGATGTCGAGCCGGCCCCAGGTGCCGGTGCACGCCGCGACGGCGGCCTCGGGCGCGCCGTCGGCGGTGAGGTCGCCGGGGATGAGCAGCACCTGCGCGGGCGGCGCCCCCGCCACGGTCTCGGCGAGCCCCTCGGCATTGAGGTCGGCGCAGGCGACGCGGATGCCGCGCGCCAGCAGCAGGCGGGCGATCTGCCGCCCCATGCCGCCGCCGGCGCCCGTCACCAGGGCAGTGCGATGTTCGGAAGTGCTCATGGTCCCTCTCGGCGGCTATTGGCCAGTTGCGTGGTGCCGGTGAACTCGTCCTTCCAGGTGGTGTCCCAAAGCGAGGGGAAGGCGAGGGCGCGGTAGGGGTGCGCGGCGATGGCCAGCTCGTCGAGCTCGAGGCCGAGGCCGGGGCGCTCGGGCAGCATGAAGCGCCCATCCCGCAGCGGATTCCAGCCGCTCACCAGATCGTTGCGCCAGTCGACGTCGAACTCGGCGAAGCTTTCGAGCATCAGCATGTTGGGCGTCGACCAACTGACATGCAGCGCGGCGGCGAGGGCCACCGGGCCGATCGAGCAATGCGGCGAGATGGCGATGTCCTGCGCCGCGGCCATCGCCGCGATCTTCTTGCTGGCGGCGATGCCGCCGCAATGGGCGACGTCCATCTGCACGACATCGGCGGCGCGCAGGCCGATGAGCCGGGCGAAGTCGGCCATGGCGTAGAGCCGTTCGCCCGACGAGAGGGGCGGCCGGACGCGCTGCTTCACCTCGTGCAGCAATTCGATGCTCTCGGGCGCCACCGGCTCCTCGCACCAGACGATCCCGGGGCGGTCGATGCGGTCGATGAAGCGGATGGCGTCGGCGGCGCCGAGGCGGCCATGGATCTCGATCATCAGGCCGGTTTCGGGACCGACGGCGTCGGCCACCGCCGCGACGATGGCCACGGCGCGCTCCTCCTCGGCGCTGTCGAGCCGCTTCCAGGCGGTCGAGAACG
>JBDHTK010000007.1:0-32641 GCA_039808625.1 Devosia sp.
GGGCGGCGGGCGCAGCGGTCTTCCTCGCCATCCTCATCTGCGCGCTGAGCGGCGCCCGCCTCTCGCTCGCCCCGCTCGGCCTGTTGCTCGGCTTCTGGGTCGGCTTCGGCGCCATCGCCGAGCTGATCGACCGCGCCGGCTTCGGCCGCATGGCGCTCCACCTCAGCCTGCGCCGGCTGGCCGGCCTGCCGCGCGCCGCCTTCTCGACGGCGCTGGCGCATTTCGGCCTCGGCGTCACCGTCATCGGCATCGTCGCCTCGACCGCCTGGCAGGCCGAGCTCATCACCACCATGCAGCCGGGCAGCGAGCGCGAGGTGGGCGAGTTCACCCTCACCTTCGAGGGCGTGAGCGACGTGCAGGGGCCGAACTACGTCGCCGAGGCCGGCCGCTTCAGCGTGCACCATCCCGGCGCGGAGACGCCGCGCGGGCTGGCGCCCGAGCGGCGCCTCTATCCGGCCAGCGGCACGCCGACCACCGAGGCGGCCATCGCGACCTACGGCTTCTCGCAGCTCTATGTGCAGCTCGGCGAGACCGGCGCCGACGGCAGCCATGTGGTGCGCGCCTGGTTCAAGCCCTATGTGACGCTGATCTGGCTCGGCGCGCTGCTGATGGCCGGCGCCGGCGCCCTGTCGCTCACCGACCGGCGCCTGCGCGTCGGCGCGCCGCGCCGTGCCACCCCCCGCCCGGCCCCCGCCGAATGAGGGCGCTGCTCGCCGTGCTGGTGGCGCTGTGGCTGGCCGTGCCGGCGCTCGCCGTCAACCCCGACGAGATGCTGGCCGACCCGGCGCTCGAGGCGCGCGCCCGCGCCATCTCCGAGGGCCTGCGCTGCCTCGTGTGCCAGAACGAATCGATCGACGACAGCGACGCCGACCTCGCCCGCGAGATCCGTCTCCTGGTGCGCGAGCGGCTGCTCGCCGGCGACACCGACGCCGAGGCGGTGCAGTACCTCGTCGACCGCTACGGCGAATATGTGCTGCTGAAGCCGGTATGGGCGCCGCACACGATCCTGCTGTGGATCGCCGGCCCGGCGGCGCTGCTGGTGGGCGGCGTGGCGATCGTCCTCGCGGCGCGCCGCAAGCGGGCCGCCGCCGAGCCCGCGCCGCTGACCCCGGAGGAGGCGAAAGCGCTCGAGGAGCTGGGGCGGGAGTAGGGCGCTACAGCGCCCGCGCCGTCTCGTACCACTTCGCCGCGGCGGCCTGCACTTCGGCCTGCATGGCGGCGAGGTCCGCGGACAGGCGTGCGAAGGTCGGGGTGTTGGTGAGCTGCGCGAGCAGGTCGCGGAAGGCGTCCGTCCAGCCATCGTCCTTGAAGGGGTCGGCAAGGGCCGCGCTCATCACCTGCAGCACCGTCGAATAGAGCCGGTGGATTTCGGCGAGGCGCTCGCCTTCGGCGAGGAGGCCCGTTTCCGCAAGGCGTGCCAGCACGACGGGCGCCGGCGCGCCGGGACGGTCGATCGTCGGTCGCGCAACGAGCTGCGCCGACTGCGCGATGAATTCGAGATCGACGAGGCCGCCCGGCACCAGCTTCAGGTCGAAGGGGTGCCGCGGCGGGCGCTCCTTGGCCATCAGCGTGCGCATGGCGATGACGTCCACAACGATCTTCTCGCGGTCGGGCGGGCGCGCCAGCACCTCGGCGATCACCGCTTCGATGCGCGTGCCGAACCCCGCGTCGGCCTCGATGACGCGGGCGCGGGTGAGCGCCAGGTGCTCCCAGGTCCAGGCGCTGTCGGTCTGGTAGAGGGTGAAGGCGGTGAGGCTGGTCGCCAGCGGCCCGGCATTGCCGGACGGCCGCAGGCGCATGTCGGCATTGTAGAGCACGCCCTCGGAGGTCGGTGCCGTGACCGCCGCCACCAGCCGCTGCGTCAGCCGCGCGAAATACTGGCTCGCCGCCAGCGGCCGCGCTCCGTCCGACTCCGCGGTCGCGTCGGGCGCGTCGTAGAGCAGGATGAAATCGAGGTCGGACGAAGCCGTCATCTCGCGGCTCGCCATCTTGCCGAAGCCGAGGATGCCGACGGAAGCGCCCGGGACCTTGCCGTGGCGCTTTTCGAACTCGGTGCGCACCGCCGCCAGCAGCCGCCGCAGCAGGGTCGCGGCGAGCGCGGTGAACTGCGCGCCGGCGCGGGTCGCGTCCACCGTGCCCGAGAGCAGGCCGGCGGCGATCAGGAACTGCTGCTCCTGGCCGATGATGCGGGCCCGGTCGATGACCTCCTGGTAGTCGCGGGCCTCGCCCAGGAAGGCGTCGATCTTGGCGACCAGCACGTCGCGCCGCGTCACCTCGTCGGCGAAGGCCGGGTCGAGCAGCGCGTCCATCACATGGGCGCGGTGGATCACCGCCTCGGCCATGCGCGGCGCCGAGGCCATGAGCTGCACCAGCAGCTCGCGCAGATGCGCGTGGTTGCGCAACAGCGCGAAGAACTGCACGCCGGTCGGCAGCCGCCCGAGGAAATTGTCGAAGCGCTGCACCGCGAGGTCGCCATTGCGGGCGCGCGCGAAGGTCGCGAGCAGCTCCGGCAGCAGCTCCGTCAGGTGGGCGCGCGCGGCGGCGGCGCGCGTGGCGCGATAGCCGCCATAGTGCCATTTGCGCACCGTGGCGGAGACGGCGGCCGGGTCGGCAAAGCCCATGCGGGCCAGCGTTTCGAGCGTCGCCGGATCGTCGTCGCTGCCGGTGAAGACGAGGTTGCCGCCCGCGACGCCCAGTGTCTCGCCCTCGGTGAAGAGCTCGGCGTAGTAGCCCTGCACGCACGCCAGCGTGGCCCGATAGGCCGCCTCGAAATCCGCGCGCGTCGCAAAATCCATCAGCGTGGCGATGGTGGCGACGCCGTCCTCCGTCTCGGGCAGCACATGCGTCTGCTCGTCGCGCAGCATCTGCAGCCGGTTCTCGACGGCGCGCAGGAACCAGTAGGCGTCGATGAGCTCGGCGGCGGTCTTCTCGGCGATCCAGCCGGTGCGGGCGAGCGCCGCCAGGGCCTCGGCCGTGGGCCGGACGCGCAGCGTGCGGTCGCGGCCGCCGGCGATGAGCTGCTGGGTCTGGGCGAAGAACTCGATCTCGCGGATGCCGCCACGCCCGAGCTTGACGTTGTGGCCGGCGACGCGCGCCTCGCCGATGCCCTTCGAGATGTTGATCTGGCGCTTCATCGCCTGGATGTCGGCGATGGTCGCAAAATCGAGATGCCGGCGCCACACATAGGGGGCGAGCTCGGCGAGGAAGGCCGCGCCGACGCCCTTGTCACCGGCGGCGGGGCGGGCCTTGATCCAGGCGGCGCGCTCCCAGTTCTGGCCGCGGCTCTCGTAATAGGCGAGCGCCGCCTCGATGGAGAGCGCCACCGGCGTCGAGCCCGGGTCGGGGCGGAGGCGCAGATCGGTGCGGAACACGTAGTCGTTGCCGATGCGCTCCTCGAGCAGCGCGGCGAGCCGCTGCACGATGCGCGAGAAGGTCTTTGTCGCCTCGCCGGGATCGGTCAGGACGCCCGCCTCGCGGTCGAAGAAGGCGACGACGTCGATGTCGGACGAGTAGTTGAGCTCGCGTCCGCCATGCTTGCCGAGGGCGAAGATGGCGAGGCCGGAATTGGCCGGTGTCGTGCCGGGCGCGACGGCACCGCGCGCCGCCGCCCGGCCGAGCAGGAAGCCGAGCCCGGCCTCGAGCGCGGCGTCGGCAAGGTCGGAGAGGGCGGCCGTGGCCGTGGCCGTGCTCCACAGGCCGCCCGTCTCGGCGGCGGCGGCGAGCAGCGCCACCTTCGCCTTGCCCTGGCGCAGCGCCGCGGCGACGGCGCTTTCCTCGCCGGACGACGCGGCCGCGACCTCCGCCAGCACCTCGGCCAGCGCCGCGTCGGGGTCGGCCAGCGCTGCGGCCAGCCACGGGCCGAAGCGCTCGTGCAGGGCGTTGAGATAGGGCGCGGCGGCGATGAGGGTGGCGAGCGGCACGGGCATGGCCGCGACGGTAGACATGAGTGCGGGCGCGCCGCAAGCCGGCGCACGGAAACTGCGTTCTGCCCACTGGTTTTCCCAAGACGAACGGCTATCTTCGACGGCTCGAATCCCGCGCGGAGCCGCCATGCGCCTCAGACTCGCCGCCACCCTCGCCGTGCTCGTCGCCGGTATCGCCCTGCCGGCCGCCGCGGCCGGTCTCAGCGGCATGGGCGCCGCCATTTTCGGCAGCGGCTTCAACTTCGCCAGGGCCAACCTGGCGACGACGCCGGTCAAGGCGATCACCGTCGGGCCGCTCAAGGTCGGCTTGCAGACGACGCGCCTTGCCGAGGTGCAGAAGGCGTTCGGCGGCACGCTGCGCAGCGCGGGCGAGGCGACGTGGCTGTGCTACCACGCCGCCGACACCAATACGTGGTTCATCTCGAATGCCTTCGGCGGCCAGGAGTTCGTCATGATGGTGGCGGTCGAGACGGCCAGCCGCACCCCTGCCGACTGCGAGGCGGCCGGCGACACATTCGCGCCGCCCGAATTCGGCGTGCCCGGCCTCGGCGCCAGGGCGGCCGAGCTCAAGGCGCAGTTCGGCGCCGCCCCCTCGGGCAGCAAGGCGGCCTATCGCGCCGACCGCGCCGGCGGCTATGCCGACATCGCGCAATATCTTGGCTACATGCTGAAGGGCGGCACGGTGACCGGCCTCGGCGTCGGCGAGACCAGCATCCCCACCACGCACTGAGCGCCTAGGCGGACGGCAGGTCCATGACGGCGCGGACGCCGGGGGCGTTGTCCTCGATGCGGAAGCTGCCGCGATGCAGGCCCGCGACCGCTGCGACCAGCGACAGGCCGAGGCCCGAGCCCGGCTCGGTGCGGCTCTTTTCGAGGCGCACGAAGCGTTCGAGCACGCGGGTGCGGTCCTCGGGCGGGATGCCGGGGCCGTTGTCCGCCACCGCGATCACGACGCGCCCGGCCGCCGCCGTCACGCGCACATCGATGCGGCCGTCCTTGCCGTCCGCCGGCTCGTAATATTTGAGGGCGTTCTCGATGAGGTTGACCAGCGCCTGGCCGAGCAGCTCGCGATTGCCGCGCAGATGCACGTCCGGCGCGATGTCGGTCGCAAGCGTCAGCCCCGCCTCTTCCGCCACCGGCTCGTAGAGCTCGGCCACGTCGCGCGCCACGGCGCTGAGGTCGACGTCGGCGAGCGCGCCGGAGGGCGCGCCGGCCTCGGCCCGCGCGATCATCAGCAGCGCGTTGAAGGTGCGGATGAGCTTGTCGCTCTCGCTGATCGTCGTTTCCAGCGCCTCGCGCCGCGCCGCGCCGTCGGCGCCGTCGCGCAGCGCCGCCTCGGCCTTGGTGCGCAGCCGCGTCAGCGGCGTCTTGAGGTCGTGCGCGACATTGTCGGTCACCTCCTTCAGCCCCTGCATCAGGCCCTCGATGCGGTCGAGCATGGCGTTGAGGCTGGTCGCCAGCGCGTCGAACTCGTCGTTGCGCCTGGTGACCGGAATGCGCTCGCTGAGATTGCCCGACATGATCTTGGCCGAGGTGGCGTTGATCGCGTCGATGCGGCGCAGCACGCGGCGCGCCGTGATGATGCCGGCCAGCGTCGAAAAGACGAGGATGCCGATGACCGCGTAGACGAAGCCCTGCAGCACGATGGCGGTGAAGCCGCGGCGCTCGACCACGTCGCGCCCGACGACGAGGCGCAGGCCGCTCTCGACCAGCAGCGAACGCACCACGGCATAGCCGGTGGCGCCGTCGCCCGCCTCGTCGTCGAGGCCGGGGCTCTGGTAGTTGAACGAGAAGATGCCCTCGTTCTCGAGCACGTTGGCGGGAATGCCGTCGATGTTGCCGACGATCTGCAGGCCCGAATTGTCGCCGAGATAATAGATGCCGGGGCCGGGCTGGCCGGCGAGGCGGGCCACCGCCAGCACCAGGCCGCGCACGCCCTGGCGCGCCTCGATGCCCTGCAGCATCTCGACCTCGCGGTCGATGGCGCGCGTCTGCTGCTGCTGGATCTGGATGCTCGACTGGTAGGCGAGGAAGGTCAGCAGCAGGATGGAGAAGACGACGAAGAGGAGGATGAAGACCGCCGTGAGGCGAACGGTCGTCGTCCGCCAGAGCTGGGCGAGCTTACTCACGGATCATGTATCCGGCGCCGCGGATGGTGTGAAGCAGCGGCGTGGCGTGGCCCTTGTCGATCTTGGCGCGCAGCCGCGACATGTGCACGTCGATGACGTTGGTCTGCGGGTCGAAATGGTAGTCCCAGACATTTTCGAGCAGCATGGTGCGGGTCACCACCTTGCCGGCATTCTTCATGAGGTATTCGAGCAGGCGGAACTCGCGCGGCTGCAGCAGGATCGTCTCGCCGTTGCGCTCGACCTTGCGCGACAGCCTGTCGAGGCTCAGATCGCCGACCTCGTAGCTGGTCGCCGCCTCGAGCGGGCTCGAACGCCGGGCCAGCACCTCGACGCGCGCCAGCAGCTCGGTGAAGGCGTAGGGTTTTGTGAGGTAGTCGTCGCCGCCGGCGCGCAGCCCGGTGACGCGGTCGTCGACCTCGCCCAGCGCCGAGAGGATCAGAACGGGAGTCTTGTTGCCCTCGGCGCGCAGCGACTCGATGATGGCGAGGCCGTCGCGGCGCGGCAGCATGCGGTCGACGATCAGCACCTCGTAGTCCATGCTCGAGGCCATCGCGTAGCCCGTCTCGCCATCGCTGGCGTGGTGGGTGACGTGGCCGGATTCGTCGAGTGCCTGGATGAGGTAGCTCGCCGCCTCGCGATCGTCTTCGATCAGCAGGATCTTCATGACGCCGGACCTTAGAGCGTTTCCAGGAAAAGTGCGAAGCGGTTTTCCGGTTCGGAAACGCGATGAAATAATAGTCTAGATTGCCCTGCCGGACAAAGTCCGGCCCCGGGGCCGTGGCACCCCGGGGCCGGTCGGGAGGAGTCCCTTACTTGCTGTCGAGCGGCAGCCCGATGAAGCGGACATTGCCGTTGCGCTCGGCCTTGATGAGCGCCGTGCTGCGGCCCGAGTCCTTGACGCCTTCGAGGGCCGACTCGAACGCCTTGGCGCTGTTCACCTTCTGGTTGTCCACCTCGAGGATGGCGTCGCCGACGGTGAGACCCTTCTCGGCCGCCACCGAGTCCTCGTCGATGTCCTGGATCAACAGGCCCTCGCCGTCGCCATTGGGCACGACGGTGAGGCCGACGCTGGTCGCCATCGGGCTCGACGGCTGGTCGGGCTGGGTCGGCTGGTCGGGCTGGGCCGGCTGGTTCTCGCTGAGCTCGCCGAGCGTCGCCGTGACCTTGGTCTCGGCGCGGTTGCGCCAGACGGTGAGCTCGACGCTGGTGCCCGGCGCCTTGCCGGCGATGATGCGCGACAGCGAGATGGCGTCGTCCACCGCCTGGCCGTCGACCGCGGTGATGATGTCACCCGACTTGAGGCCGGCCTTGGCGCCCGGCGAGTCGCCGGCGAACTCGGTGACGAGCGCGCCCTTGGCGGTCTTGAGGCCGACGCTGTCGGCGATGTCGGAGTTGACATCCTGGATCGTCACCCCGAGGAAGCCGCGGGTCACGACGCCGTGCTCGATGAGCGCGCTCGTCACCTGCTTGACGGTGGCCGAGGGGATCGCGAAGGCGATGCCGACATTGCCGCCGTTGGGGGTGTAGATCTCGGAGTTAACGCCGACCACCTCGCCGTCGAGGTTGAAGGCGGGGCCGCCCGAGTTGCCGGTGTTGATGGCGGCGTCGATCTGCAGGAAGTCGCCATAGGCCGAGCCCTGCACGTCGCGGCCGAGGGCCGAGACGATGCCGGCGGTGACGCTGCCGCCGAAGCCGAACGGGTTGCCGACGGCGATCACCCAGTCACCGACACGCGGCGAGCTGTCGGCGAACTTGACGAAGGGCATGTCGCTGGCGCCCTCGATCTTGACCACCGCGAGGTCGGTCCGCTCGTCGGTGCCGACCACGGTCGCCTGCTTCTCGTCGCCATTGTCGAGCACCACCGTCACCTTGGTGGCGTTGCGCACGACGTGGTTGTTGGTGACGACATAGCCGTCGGCCGAGATGGCGAAGCCCGAGCCGGCCGCGACGAACTTGCGGCCCTGCGGACGCTCGCCGCGCGGAGCACGGTTGAGGTCGGGCCCGCCGCCGCCGAACTGCTCGAAGAAGCGGCGCAGCGGATTGTCCTCCGGCAGGTCGGGGAGCTGCGGGTTGAACTGGTCGCCGTAGTTCTGGGCCGGCGTATCGCGGCCCTGCACGATGATCGACACCACGGCGGGCTTCACGGCCTCGACGAGGTCGGCGAAGCCGAGGGCGGGGTTGACGGCAGGTATGGTGACCTGCGCGGCGGGCTGGACCTGCGCCGCGGCCATCGGGGCCGAGGCGGCGAGGAAGGCCGTGCCGCCGCCGACCCCGACGAGGATGGCCAGCGCCGAAGCGCCGATCCACTTGCGGGAGCGGGCGAGGAAGTTGGAGCGCATGTTGTTCTCCTTCAAACGGCTCTCGAAACTTGAGATGGAGCCTATATGGAGCGTGTCGTCTTTCTGAAAAGTGGCGCTCACATTACGCTTTGGTAAGGGCCGCCGGAGCAGGGCGCCACGGCAGTGGGCGCGCCGCCCAAGGGCGCGGCTTACGCCGCCCGGCTGACTGTCGCGGCCGCCGCCGGCAGCGGCAGGGAGACAGCGACGGTCGTGCCCAGCCCGGGCCGCGAGTCGATGGCGAGGCGGCCGCCGCTGAGCTCGGTGATGGCGCGGGCGATGGCGAGCCCGAGGCCGGCGCCCTCGTGGTCGCGCGTCAGCGCCGCGTCGCCCAGCGCGAAAGGCTGCGACACCGCCGCCAGCCGCTCGGGGCTCATGCCGATGCCGGTATCGGTGACTTCCAGCACCACGCCGTCGCTCGCCGCATGGGCGGCAACGCTCACCCGCCCGCGCGCCGGCGTGAAGCGGATGGCGTTGTCGACGAGATTGCCCAGCACGCGCTCGAGCGAGAAGCGGTCGCCCATCAGCATGGCCCGGCACGGTGCGCCGAGCGCCAGCGCGATGCCCTTGCGCTGCGCCTGCGGGGCGAAGCGTGCCACCACCGTGCGCAGCATGTCGTCGACGTCGAGCGCCTGCGCCTCGAGCACGCGGCGGCCGCCTTCGAGCTCGGCCAGCTCCAGTGTCGTCGCGAAGAAGCCGAGCAGCCGTTCGCCCGAAATGCGGATCGATTCGACATAGCCGGCATAGCGTTCGTTGCCGAGCGGCCCATAGGTCTCCTGTCGCATCAGCTCGGCAAAGCCGATGATGTGGTTGAGCGGCGTGCGGATGTCGTGGCTGAGATGCGCGAGGAACGCCGTTTTGCTCTGGCTGGCGGCCTCGGCGCGCAGCTTCTCCTCGTGATAGCGGCGGGCCAGCAGGCGCTGTTCGGCGCGGATGCTGGTGAGCAGGCTGTCGGTGCGCCGCCGCTCGGTCACGTCGGTGACCAGCGTCACGAAGCCGCCATCGCCGATGGGGCGCTCGTCGAGCACGAGGCAGGTGCCGTCGGCGCGCTCGACCTCCAGCACGCGCCCCGCCGCGTCGTCGCGCACGAGCTGCATGGCGCCGCGCTCGACCAGCCGCCGCACGGTCGCCGCATAGGAAGCGCCGGGGCGTACCTCGGCCGGGTCGGCCCCGAGCCGCGCGCGATAATGCGCGTTGCAGGCGATGAGCCGCCCCTCGGCATCCCAGCAGGCGACGCCGAAGGGGATGCTGGCGAGCAGCTCGGCATAGTCGATGGCGGCCGCGTCCGGCACCGGCGGCCGGCGGCGCAGCGCCGCGGCGGCGAACAGGAACGCCAGTCCATAGGCGATGCCGCCGCGCTGCACCAGCGCCGCGATGGCGTCGTCGTTTTCGGGCAGCACGACGACCGGGTCGAGCGCCGCGGCGACGAACTGCCGGCCGAGCAGCGGCTGCACGGCGCCGAGCCGCGTCAGCAGCAGGTCGCGCTCGGCCATGTCGGCGAAGGTGCGCACGCAGTCGCTGACGACGAACAGCGAGGCGGCAAGGAAGGCGGTCAGCGCCACGGCATAGGTGAGCGGCGCGATCTGCCTGAAAACCCTGCCGAATCCCCTTGCTCCGACGCCGGATGTCTCCGCCGACCGCATGCACCACCCCGCTCAAACCGCTGCAAACCAGCTTTGCGCCGCGCCCTGATTTGCAATTTGAATCAGCGATCTAGCCCTGTCCAGAGGGGGCGGGGCGGGCCGGGCGCGATTGCGGCGAAATCGTGAATCCCCTGAATCACTTAGGGCAGTGAGAAAAATTCTTCTCTTAGGGTTTCGTTAACCTGCGAGCATGCGTTCGAGGATGTCGGCGGTGTTGCGGCTGAGCTTGCCCGCGTCGCGCAGGCCGGCCAGCGCCGTCTCCGCCGCGCCGCGCCGCACGGGCTCGAAGCTGCGCCAGACGCGGAACGCCGTGAGCGCGCGCGCCGCCACCTGCGGGTTGCGCGTATCGACATCGGCCACGAACTCGGCGACGAAGCGGAAGCCGGCGCCGTCCGGCCGCGCGAACTGCGCCGGATTGTGGAGCCCGAACGTCCCTATCAGCGCGCGCAGGCGATTGGGATTGTTGCGCGGGAAGGCGGGGTCGGCGAGGATGGCGGCGAGCCGCTGCACCACGCCCTCGTCGGGCGCCACGGCGTTGAGCGCCAGCCACTTGTCGAGCACCAGCGGATCGGCGGTGTAGAGCGTGCGGAAATTGCCGAGCAGGGCTTCGGCGTCCGCCGTCCACGCGCCGACCACGGCGCTGAGCGCCGCATGGCGGTCGGTCATGTTGCTGGCCTGTTCGTATTGCCGGCGCGCCAGCGTCGCGCCCACGGCACGGCCGCCGGCGGTGAGCAGCGACAGGGCGGCATTGCGCAGCGCGCGCTGGCCCGACTGCGCCGTGTCGGGACTGTAGGTGCCGGGCACCGCATTGGCCTCGTAGGTCGCCAGGAGCGGCGCCTCGAGCCGTTGGGCCAGCGCCGCGAGAAGCGCCAGCCTTACCGCGCGGATGCGGGCCGGGTCGACATCCTGGCCGATGCTGCGCGCCACCAGCGATTCCGACGGCAGGCCGAGCGCCAGCGCCTTGAACGAGGCGTCGAGCGCGGGGGCGGCGAGCGTTTCCGCCAGCGCGTCGGCCAGCGCCGCGACATCGGCATCGGCCCAGGGCGTGCCGCCCACGGCACCGACGAGCAGGGCCATCGCCACGTCCTGCAGCGCCTGCCAGCGGTTGAACGGATCGCTGTCGTGCCGCGCGAGAAACAGCCGGTCGGCCTGCGTGGCATTGGAGAAGACCGACACCGGCGCCGAAAAGCCGCGGAACAGCGACGGCACCGGCCGGTTGGCGACGCCCGTGAACGTGAAGGTGGCGCTGGCGCCGGCGAGCACCAGCAGGTCGTCGCTGACGGTGCCGGTGGCGTCGCGCCAGCCCATCGGCGCGCCATTGGGGCCGACGAGGCCGAATTTCACCGGGATCGGCAGCGGCCGCTTGTCGGGCTGGCCCGGCGTCGGCGGCGTGCGCTGGCTGAGCGTCAGCCGGTAGGTCTGGCGCGCCGCATCGTAGGAGTCGGAGACGGTGACCTCGGGCGTGCCGGCCTGCAGATACCAGTGCTGGAAGGCGCCGAGATCGACGCCATTGGCGTCCTCGAACACCTTGATGAAGGCCTCGATGGTCGTCGCCTCGCCGTCATGGCGCTCGAAATAGAGGTCCATGCCCTTGCGGAAGCCGGCCTCGCCCAGCAGCGTCGCCAGCATGCGCACGATCTCGGCGCCCTTCTCGTAGACGGTCGCCGTGTAGAAGTTGTTGATCTCCTTGTAGCGGTCGGGCCGCGCCGGATGGGCGAGGGGGCCGCCATCCTCGGGGAACTGCGTGGCGCGCAGCGTCTTCACGTCGTTGATGCGCTTCACGGCGCGAGAGCGCTCGTCGGAGGTGAACTCCTGGTCGCGATAGACCGTGAGCCCCTCCTTGAGGCAGAGCTGGAACCAGTCGCGGCAGGTGATCCGGTCGCCCGTCCAGTTGTGGAAATATTCGTGCGCGATGACGCGCTCGACATTGTAGTAGTCGTCGTCGGTGGCGGTCTCCGGCTTCACGAACACCAGCTTGTCGTTGAAGATGTTGAGCCCCTTGTTCTCCATCGCGCCGAAATTGAAGTCGCTGACGGCGACGATGTTGAACATGTCGAGGTCGTATTCGCGCCCGAAGCGGCGCTCGTCCCAGGCCATCGAGCGCTTCAGCGAATCCATCGCCCAGCGGCACTCTTCCTCCTTGCCCGGGCTGGCATAGACGCCGAGCGCCACCTTGCGCCCGCTCATCGTCGTGAAGCTGTCGGTGATGACGCCGAGAGCGCCGGCCACCATCGCGAACAGGTAGCTCGGCTTGGGGAAGGGGTCCTCCCACACCGCGAAATGCTGGCCGTCGTCGAGCGCGCCGGCATCGACGCGATTGCCGTTGGCGAGCAGCACCGGCGCGAGGTCCTGCGGCGCCGTCATCGTCACCTTGAACGGCGCGAGGATGTCGGGACGGTCGAGATACCAGGTGATGCGCCGGAACCCCTCGGGCTCGCACTGCGTGCACCAGGTGCCGCCCGAGCGGTAGAAGCCCATCAGCTTGAGATTCTTCTCGGGCTCGAGTGTCACCTCGGTGTCGAGCACGAAGCTGCGGTTGGGCGGCTCGTGCAGGGTGAGCGTCGTCGCCGTCCGTTCATAGGCGGTGAGCGCCAGCGGCAGCCCGTCGATGGCGATGGAGTCGAGCCCGAGCCCGTCGCCGTCGAGCACCAGCGGCGTGCCGGGCGCCGTCCCCGGCTGCGGCGCGACGGCGAGGAAGGCATGGACCTTGGTGAAGGCCGGGCCGATCTTCACGTCGAGCTCGACCTTATCGATCCGATAGGGGCTCGGCGCATAGTCCTTGAGAAAGATGGTGTGCTCGGTCTCGGTCCGCATGCCTGAACTCTCTGGGTGGGTGTGGCTTGCCGGTCATAGGCAAGGCCGCGAATCTTCTTATATTCTGGCCGGCTGGATCGGCTGGTCCTTCCTCTTCGCGCCAATTGCGGCAGCATTGGGAAGGGCCGGCGATGCCGGCGCGCAACAAACCCCCGGGCTCTCCGCCCGTCAAGCGTTGCGCCGTTTTTCAACCGACAGGTGACGTCATGTTTGGCTGGTTCGAGCGCCGCCTCAATCCCTATCCGTCCGCGGAACCCGCGCAGCCCCCGCACGGGCTCATCGCGTTCTGCCTGCACTATTCGCGCGGCGCCAAGAAGTGGCTCGTGGCCATGGCCCTGTGCTCGGCGCTGATCGCCTCCATCGAGATCGTGCTGTTCGGCTTCATCGGCGACATCGTCGACTGGCTCGGCACGGCCGACCGCGCGACGTTCCTTGCGACGGACGGCTGGCGGCTGGTGCTGATGGGCGCCGTCGTGCTGCTCGCCATTCCGCTCATCAACGCCTTCAGCTCGCTGGTCGTGCACCAGACGCTGCTCGGCAATTTCCCGCAGCGCATCCGCTGGATGAGCCACCGTTACCTCATCCGCCAGTCGATGAGCTATTTCCAGGACGAATTCGCCGGCCGCATCGCCACCAAGCTGATGCAGACCTCGCTCGCCGTGCGCGAGGTGGTGATGAAGATCCTCGACATGCTGGTCTACGTCGTCTTCTACTTCGGCGGCGCGGTGCTGCTCGCGGCGGCGAGCGACTGGCGGCTGGCGCTGCCCTTCCTCTTCTGGCTCGTCGGCTACGCCGTGCTGCTGCGCCACTATATTCCGCGTCTCGGCAAGATCGCCGAGCAGCAGGCCGACGCGCGCTCGGTGATGACCGGCCGCATCGTCGACAGCTACACCAACATCTCGACGGTCAAGCTGTTCTCGCATTCGCGCCGCGAGGAATCCTACGCGCACGAGGCCATGCACGGCTTCCTCGACACCGTGTACCGGCAGATGCGCATGTTCTCGCTGCTCAACATCGCCATCACCACGCTCAACAGCGCGCTGCTGTTCGCGGTGGGTGCCATCGGCATCTGGCTGTGGCTGCCCGGCCACGTGACGGCCGGCGCCATCGCCGTGTCAGCCGCGCTGGTGATGCGCATGCAGGGCATGTCGCACTGGGTGATGTGGGAGCTGTCGGCGCTGTTCGAGAATATCGGCACGGTGCGCGACGGCATCAACTCGCTGTCGCTGCCGGCCGTGGTCAACGACCAGCCGGATGCCAAACCGCTGCCGCCCGTCACCGGCGACATCCGCTTTGAAAACGTGTCGTTCCACTACGGCAAGCAGGGCGGCGTCATCGACGGGCTGAACCTGCACATCAGGCCGGGCGAGAAGATCGGCCTCGTCGGCCGCTCGGGCGCCGGCAAGTCGACCATCGTCAACCTGCTCCTGCGCTTCTACGACCGCGAGAGCGGCCGCATCACCATCGACGGCATCGACATCGCCACCGTGCAGCAGGATACGCTGCGCGCCAATATCGGCGTGGTGACGCAGGACACCTCGCTGCTGCACCGCTCGGTGCGCGACAACATCGCCTATGGCCGGCCCGACGCGACCGACGCCGAGATCGTCGCGGCGGCGAAGCTCGCCGAGGCGCACGACTTCATCGAGACGCTGGTCGACCTCAAGGGCCGCACCGGCTACGACGCCCATGTCGGCGAGCGCGGGGTGAAGCTGTCGGGCGGCCAGCGCCAGCGCATCGCCATCGCCCGCGTGCTGCTCAAGAACGCGCCGATCCTCGTCCTCGACGAGGCGACCTCGGCGCTCGACAGCGAGGTGGAGGCGGCCATCCAGGGCCAGCTTGCCCGGCTCATGCACGGCAAGACGGTAATCGCCATCGCCCACCGCCTCTCGACCATCGCGGCGCTCGACCGGCTGGTCGTCATCGAGCAGGGGCGGATCGTGGAGCAGGGCACCCACGCCGAGCTGCTCGCCGCCGGCGGCATCTACGCCAGGCTGTGGCAGCGCCAGTCCGGCGGCTTCATCGACGCCGACCTGGCCGAGGAGGCGGCGGAGTAGGGAGAGCGGCTGGGGGCGCGTGGCACAGGATCACGAGCCGGCCGCAGTTTGCCATCGCGCCCGGCAGCCCAGCCGCGGCTTCGGATTTTGCGCCGGAAGCGCCGTGTCCATCTTGATCATATTAGAACATGCGAATATATGAATACGACCGGTGATCGCCCCGATCCCCGCCACCTGGAGAAAGCGCCATGTTCACCGCAAATGTGGGAACGCCCGACCGCATCATCCGCCTCATCGTCGGCCTCGTGCTCGTCGCCCTGCCGTTCGTCGGCGGCGCGGCCTTCGCCAATCCGTGGCTGACCTGGGGCCTGCCGATCGTCGGCGTCGTGCTGATCCTCACGGCCTTCCTCGCCTTCTGCCCGATCTACCGGCTCATCGGCGCCTCGACCCGCAAGGTGCAGTAGGCGGGCGGACGCCCGCCCGCTCGACAGCGACTTTCCCGCCTGCGGCCGGGTACGGCCGGTGCCGGGCCATTGCTTCCGTGCTGCGCTAGCGCCGGCGCCCCCACTCCTATAAACCCGGCCGTGCTGTAATCGATTGCGCCGGCGAGTCGCCGGCGGTGCGCGGGGGAAACGGCATGGTTGTGGCAGCGGCTCCGTATGGCGAGCTCGACCTGGGTGGCGCCTTCGCCCTGTCGACGCCCGACCGCCAGCTCAAGGCCAGGACGATCGCGCTGCCCGGTGACGTGCATGCGGCACTGCTGGCGGCCGGCGACATACCCGACCCCTATTACGGCACCAACGAGCAGGACGTGCTGTGGGTGCACCAGGTGCCCTGGGCCATGGAACGCCGCTTCACCGCGACCGCCGCCGACATCGCCGGCTACCTCACCCTGACGCTGGAGAATGTCGACTGCATCGCCACGGTGCGCCTCAACGGCGAGGTGATCGCGCGCACCGAGAACCAGTTCCTGCGCTACGACATCGACGTCACCGGCAAGGTGAAGGCCGGCGCCAACACGCTGCGCTTCGACTTCGCGGTCACGGCCGAGGTGGCGAAGGCGCGCGCCGAGGCGCACCCGTTCCCCATTCCCTACACCCGGAATTATCTCAGCAACGGCCTGCCCGGCGTGCACATGAACTTCGTGCGCAAGACCGCCTGCCATGCCGGCTGGGACTGGGGCATCCGCCTCATGCCCATCGGCGTCTATGGCCGCATGGCGCTGCGCCGCTCGCGCCTCGCCCGCCAGGAGAGCGTCACCGTGGCGCAGGCGCATGGCCGCCGCTCGGTGGAGCTGGCGATCACCACCCGCGTCTTCGCCTTCGCCGAAGGGGCCGTGGAGATCATGCACGAGATCGCCGGCCAGAAGCTCAGCGACAAGGTGATGGTGCGGCCGGGCGAGAACGTCTTCACCCACAATCTCACCATCCGCGACCCGAAGCTGTGGTGGCCAAGCGGGCAGGGCGAGCAGCACCTCTACCCGCTGTGGACGACGCTCGACGGCGAGCGCACGACGCGCCGCATCGGTTTGCGCAAGCTCGAATGGATCGTCGAGAAGGACGCCATCGACCACAATTTCAAGGTGCGGGTGAACGGCCGCGACATCACGGCGATGGGTGCGAACTGGATTCCAGCCGACGCCATCCCCTCGCGCGTCACCCCCGCTGCGGTGCGCGACCTGCTGGAGAGCGCCCGCGCCGCCAACATGAACATGCTGCGCGTATGGGGCGGCGGCCAGTACGAGCCCGACTATTTCTACGAGCTGTGCGACGAGCTCGGCCTCATGGTCTGGCAGGACTTCATGTTCGCCTGCATGAGCTATCCCTCCGACCGCGCCTTCCTCGCCGAGGTCGAGCGCGAGGTCACCCAGCAGATCCGGCGCCTCGGCCACCACGCCTCGCTCGCGCTCTGGTGCGGCGACAACGAGGTGATCGGCTCGCTCTCCTGGTATCCCGAGACGCGCGCCGACCCGGCGCGCTATATCGCCAATTACGACCGGCTCAATTCGCTGCTCGCCCGCCTCGTCGAGGACGAGGACCCGGGCCGGCGCTTCTGGCCATCTTCGCCTGCGCTCGGCTATCTCGATTTTTCCGACGGCTGGCACAGGGACACGCGCGGCGACACGCACTACTGGAGCGTCTGGCACGAGGCGAAGGACTTTTCCGCCTATCGCGAGGTGCGGCCGCGCTTCGCTTCCGAGTTCGGCTTCCAGAGCTTCGCCTCGCTGAACGTCATCGGGACCTTCGCCGGCCCCGCCGACATGAACCCGTCCGCGCCGGTGATGGAGAGCCACCAGCGCAACACCGGCGGCAACGCCCGCATCGTCGAGACGATGCTGCGCTATTTCCGCTTCCCGTCCGATTTCGACCAGATGGTGTTTCTGAGCCAGGTGCAGCAGGGCCTCGCCATCAAGACCGCCATCGAATTCTGGCGCTCCACCAAGCCGCGCTGCATGGGCACGCTCTACTGGCAGCTCAACGACACCTATCCGGTGGCGAGCTGGGCCAGCCTCGACTATGGCGGCCAGTGGAAGCTGCTGCACTACATGGCGCGCCGCTTCTTCCGCCCGCTCAACGTCGTCGCCGTGCCCGAGGACGACGCGATCGTCCTCAAGGCCGTCAACGACACGCCCGCAAGGGCCGAGCTCTATCTCGAAGTCGAGGCGGTCGATGTCGGCGGCCGCACGCGCAAGATCTTCACCGGGCATGGCAGTGTCCCGCCCGACGCGGCGCGCGAGCTGGCGCGGCTGGCGCCGGACGACCTCACGCCCGGCGAGTTCCTCTCTTTCACCTGGCGCGACCGGGCCGGCACATTCATCGGCGAGAACGACTATTTCCCGCGCCCCTACAAGGCCTACGATCTCGTGCCGGCGAAAGTACGCGCGAAATGGGAGCGGGACGACGCCGGTCCGGTGCTCGTCCTCTCATCGGACAGGCCGGCCCTGTTCACGACCGCAACCACTGACGTGCCCGGCTATTTCTCCGACAATGCGCTGACGCTGCTGCCCGGGCGCGAGGCGCGGCTCGGCTTCACTCCGCGCCACGGCGCCCGTGTGACACAGAAAGCGCTGGCGTCGAGCCTCCGGGTCCGGCACCTTCGCGAGACGTATTAGGAGGTCACCATGACCAATGACGAAAAGCTCGCCCTCGTGCTGGTCGCGGCCGGCGCCGTGAGCCGGCTGCTGCACCTGCCGCCCAACATCGCCGCCGTCACCGGCGTCACCATCCTCGCCGGCTTCGCGCTGCGCAATATCTGGCTGGCCCTCGCCGTGCCGCTCGGCGCCATGCTGCTCGGCGACCTCGTGCTCGGCTTCTATCCGTCCGTGCTGATGACCTATGCCGGCATGGCCGCGGCGGTGTTCCTCGCCCGCTGGCTGCTGCCCAGGCTGACGGCGCCGCGCCTCGTCGCCACCACCTTCCTCGCCAGCCTCGCCTTCTTCGTCCTCTCCAATTTCGGCACCTTCCTCGAAGGCTATTACGGCTACACATGGGACGGGCTCGTCGCCTGCTTCGTCGCCGCCATCCCGTTCTGGCAGAACAGCCTCATCGCCGACTTCACCTCGACGGCGCTCGCCTTCGGCCTGTTCCTCGTCGTCCGCCGGCTGGCCTGGGGCGAGGGGGCGCGGGCGTGAGCGCACCGTCGATGAAGCGCAGCGACGTCAACCGCATCATGCGCGAGGCCGACAGCTTCATCCGCTCCTTCGGCTACGTGCTGCCGCCCTTCGCCTACTGGTCGCCGGCCGAGTTCAGGGCCAGGAAGGCGGAGGCGCAGGCCATCATCGACCACAATCTCGGCTGGGACATCACCGACTACGGGCTCGGCGATTTCGCCGGCACCGGCCTGTTCCTCTTCACCGTGCGCAATGGCAACAATGCCGACCTGAGCAAGGGGCGCGGCATGCTCTACGCCGAAAAGGCGATGATCTCGCGCGAGAAGCAGTATTCGCCCATGCATCGGCACAACCTCAAGGCCGAGGACATCATCAATCGCGGCGGCGGCACGCTGGTCATCGAGCTCTACGGCGACACTGGCGGCACCTGCGACCGCGGCAAGGGCACGGTGGTCCATACCGACGGCATCCGCCGTGAGCTGCCCCCCGGCGCACACCTGAAGCTCGCCCCCGGCGAGAGCGTCACGCTCATGCCCAACGAGCATTGGCACGCCTTCTGGGGCGAAGGCGGCGACGTCTTCGTCGGCGAGGTGTCGACCGTCAACGACGACAACACCGACAACGTCTTCGAGGACCCGCGCATCGCGCGCTTTTCGGGCATCGAGGAAGACGAGGAGCCCTGGCACCTGCTGGTGTCGGACTATGAACGATGGCTCGCCTGAGCCGCTGAGGAAAACATAGAATGCCGGTCCAGCTCATCGACGCTCCCATCCCGGATTTCGGCGTGCCGAGCGAGCGGCCGGAGCTGCCGCGGGCCGTCTACGCCGCGCGCCGCGATGCGCTCGACAGGGCCCGGCGCGCCGCCGGCCTCGATGCGCTGCTCGTCTATGCCGACCGCGAGCACATGGCCAATCTCGCCTGGCTCACCGGCTTCGACCCGCGCTTCGAGGAGGCGCTGCTCATCCTCGTCCACGGCACCACGCCGACGCTGCTCGCCGGCCCCGAGAATCTCGGCCGCGCGCAGCAGGCGATGATCGAGGTCGAGGCCCGGCTCTACCCGCCCTTCGGCCTCCTCGGGCAGGATCGCAGCCAGACGCCCGATCTCGAGGAGACCTTCGCGAGCGCCGGCCTTGCCGCCGGCCAGCGCATCGGCGTGCTCGGCTGGAAATATTATGGGCCGCACGAAACCAGGAAGCCGGACGGCTGGCTCGAGACGCCCGCCTTCATCGTCGATACGCTGCGCCGCGTGGCGGGCGACGAGGGCCGCGTCGTCAACGCCAACGCCTTGCTGATGGATGCGAGCACGGGCCTGCGCGCGATCAACGAGGTCGCCCAGCTCGCCCAGTTCGAGTTCGGCGCGATCATGGCCTCCGAGGCGCTGAAAACGCTGTTCCGCACCCTCGCGCCGGGCATGACCGAGATTGCCGCCGTGCACGCGATGGGCCTCGGCGCGCTGCCGCATTCGTGCCACGCCATGCTGTCGACCGGCGACCGGCTGGTCGGGCTCGCCAGCCCCTCGGGCAAGCGCATCGCGCGCGGCGAGCCGTTGACCACCGCCGTCGGCTACTGGGGCGGCCTGTCGAGCCGGCTCGGCTGGGTCGTCGCCGACGCCGCCGAGCTGCCGGCCGCCGCCCATGACTGGCTCGAGCGCCTTGCCATGCCCTACTTCGCCTGTGCCGCCGAGTGGTACGAGACGGTCGGCATCGGCGGCAGCGGCGGCACGCTGGACGCCATCGCGCGAAAACATCTGGGCGCGCCGCTCTTCAACCTCGTCCTCAACCCCGGCCATCTCATCCATCTCGACGAATGGCTGAACACGCCGGTCTATCCGGGCTCGGCCGAGACGCTGAAATCGGGTCAGGCCATCCAGTGCGACATCATCCCGGCGGCCGGCGCCCCCTATCACGGCGCCAATATCGAGGACGGCATCGCGCTGCTCGACGCGCGCGGCCGCGCCGAGCTCGCCGAGACATTCCCGGACATGGCCGCCCGCATCGCGGCGCGCCGCGCCTTCATGGGCGACGTGCTGGGCATCCGGCTCAAGCCGGAGGTCATGCCGCTGTCGAACCTGGCGGCCGCCTATCCGCCCTTCCTCCTGGCGCCGAACCGTCTCATGGCGATGCGGCGCTGACCGTCACTCGCCGCGCAGCAGTGCGGCGAAGCCGCCATCGATGAAGCCCGCGACCCCGACAGCGTTCATATGGTCGGTGTCGTAGTAATTGGCGTCGTCGGGCAGGAGCGCCGAGAAGTCGCGATAGACGAGGCCGCGTGATGCGGCGAAGCTGGCGATGGCGGCGTCGAAGGCGGGCTCGTCGGGCAGCGCCTCGCGATAGCGCGGCGGGGTCGGGGGCTTGACAAGGAGCAGCGTCGCACCACGCGCGGCGGCGAGATCGGCGAGGCCGCCGAGTTCCCTGAGATAGCGCTGGAACTCCGTTTCCGACAGCGTCTCCGGATAGAGATAGGCGATGCGCTGGCGGTCGATCTGGGGGATCGGCCGGTAGGTCTTTTCGAACTTGGTCAGCTCGGCCTCGGAGCGGTCGGACTCGAAGCGCCGCTGATTGTTGATCTTGGTGAAGCCCGAGGCATAGGGCAGGATCAGCCGCCGCGCCCAGGGGTAGCGCCACAGTATTTCGACGAGGGCCGGATCGAACGGTGCACGGGCGACGAGCGCGTCGTCGAGCCGGTCCTCGTTCCATTGCGGGGAATAGAAGGCGAAGCTGTCGACGAAGAACGCCACCTGCTTCGTTTTATGGCGGGTGAAGAAATAGTCGAGCACGAGCCGGTTGGGCACGACGCCGGCGCCCTCGATGGCGAGGTTCATCACCCGGCCGCCGCTCGCCGCTTCGAGCCGGTCGTTGAAATCGGCATAGCCGAGGGGCATGGCGTGCGAGGCACCTAGAATAACGGTGTCGAACTGGCCCGGCGCGGTGCTGGCGATCATGAAGAAGCGGTTGCGCTCGCCCCCGTCGCGCACCACGCTTTCGGCCCACAGATAGAGCGCCGCATAGAGCGCGAGGCCAATGAGCAGGAAGATCGGCCAGTGGTCGAGCGCGCCGCGCGGCCGCGCCGGAACGTCGCTGGCAGGGGGCGCCATGTTGGAGATGCTGGCCACGGCAGATGTTCCCTAGAACTGCATATAGACGAACTGCGTCATGCCCCAATTGCCGATCAGCAGCAGGCACGCGGCGAGCGCATAGTAGAAGCCCCAGCGCAGCGCGATGGGCCGCGCCGCGAGCCAACTCCACAGCGAGCGGAACTCGTCGAGCAATTCGATGAGCACCAAGACGGCGATGAGGCCGAGCGAAGTCCAGAAGGCGGCGTTCCAGTTGTAGGCCGGCAGCAGCGCCGGCAGCAGGCCGAGCGAGCCGAAGATCCTCGCCAGGATCGACCACGCCTGCTGCACGCTGCTGGCGCGGAAGAATACCCAGGAGAGCAGCACCAGATGGAAGGTGAGCGCGATGCCGAGCGCGCTCCACAGCCACACGGGCAGACGACCGCCCAGTGCTTTCCGCGGACCGGCCAACACATGGTAGAGCACCTGATAGAGCCCGTTGAGTGCGCCCCAGATGACGAAGGTGAGGTTTGCCCCGTGCCACAGGCCGGAGACGAAGAACACGGTGAACTGGTTGAGATACCAGCGCGGCCGCGTCACGCGGCTGCCGCCCATCGGGAAATACACATAGTCCTTGAACCAGCGCGACAGCGAGATGTGCCAGCGCTCGGCCCAGAACTCCGGTACCGAGCGCGAGAAATAGGGCCGGCGGAAATTCTCCATCAGCCTATAGCCGAGAATGGCGGCGAGCCCGATGGCCATGTCGGAATAGCCCGAGAAGTCGCAATAGATCTGGAACGCGTAGAAATAGACGGCGACGATGAGCGCCACGGGCGACTGGAAATCGGGATTGGTGAAGGCGGCGTTCACCACTTCGGCGAGCCGGTCGGCGATCACCACCTTCTTGAACAGGCCCCACAGCAGGAGTTGCAGGCCGAGCATCACAAGGGCGGGCTCGAAACGAATACCGGCCCTGAGCTGGCCGAGGAACGCCCCGGCGCGCTCGATCGGGCCGGCGATCAGCTTGGGGAAGAAGGCGACATAGAGCGCCAGATGCCCCAGATGCCGTTCGGCCGGAATGGTGCGGCGCTGCACGTCGACGATGTAGCTGACGGTCGAGAAGACGAAGAAGGAGAGGCCGGCCGGCAACAGCCAGCCGAGCCGCGGTAGCGCCAGCGCCTCGGCGTCAACGAGCGGCGCAGCAGCACCCTCGAGCAGGCCGGCGAGGAAATCGACATATTTGAAGAGGACGAGCACGGCGAGCTCGAGTCCGACGCCCAGCCACATTACCGCCTTGCTGGCGCGCCTATGCAGCGCGAGGCCCGCTGCATAGGCGACCAGCGTCGAATAGGCGAGCAGCAGCACATAGACGAGCTGGAACTGCGAGTAGAACCAGTAGCTCGCCACCAGCAGCAGCACCCAGCGCCAGCGCGCCGGCAGCACGTAGTAAAGGCCGGTGAGGACCGCGAAAAAGCCGAGAAAGGCGAAGGAATTGAACTGCATTCCAGCTTTCTCGCGGCCCTAGCGGCGGATCAGTAGGACGTCCACGTGGCCAACAGCTCCGGCGGCAGCTCCGGCGGCGGCAGCGTGCCGTTGAAATTGGCGCTCAGATAGTCATGGATCGCCTGCACCTGTGCGTCGGAAAGCTGGTTGACCCGGCCGTTCTGCCGATGCCGGTCGAGCAGCCCCGTCCAGCCGTCGACGTCGAAGCTCTGCATTACGATGGGCACGAAGGTGTGGCACACCGTGCAGTTGTTGAGGATGAGGTTGCGGCCCTCGAGGCATGCAGCCTTGCCGGCATCGTCCGTGGCGGCGCAGCGGAAGATGGCGTCGAGGTCGATATTCTGCGCCATAACCGGTGGCGTGCCGGTCGTCATGCCGAGAAAGAGCACCACGAGGCCGACGCCGGCGAGCGGTTTCAGTGTCATCGCCGCCTCCTCAGAAGGGCAGGCCGGTGCCCAGCGCCTCGAGCTCGGGCGGCAGGGTCGGCGGATCGAGCTGGTCGTTGAAATGCGCCTTGAGGAACAGCGTCAGCTCGGCGAACTGCTCGTCGGTGAGGTTGGGCGTGCGCACCCGGTGCGCCTGGAGCGTGGTGTCCCACAGCTCGGGCGATTTATGCGCCTTCACGATAGGCACGAAGGTATGGCAGGTGGTGCAGGTGCCGAGCAGCGTATCGCGTGACACGCTGCATTGCTCCGGCGTCTGCTCGCCCAGCGGCCCGCCGGCGTCGCAGTTGAAGATGGCGCCGATATCGACGCCCTGCGCCACGACCGGCGCGGCGGGGACGAGCAGCGCAAGGCCGAATACACTGGCCAAGGCGCCCGCGGAAAAAAGACCGCATCTGAGCATGTCTACCCCCGCATCACGCGGGGCGACAGCAGCGCACTGTCGCCGAGCTCAATCTTGTCGAGGCTGAATACCGGCACCGCATAGGTGTCGACCTGCAGATGTTGCGGGAAGCCGGCGCTGCTGAGCGCGCGCAGCTTGGCCTCGATGTCGGGCTCGTAATATTGCACGCCGCAATGGTCGCACACATGCGCCGGTACGCCCTCGATGATGTTGAGCTGGGCGCCCAGCCACATGGTGACATAGACAGTATCCTGCCGCGTCGGCCTGTTGCACGATTGGCAGAGAACAGTGATCTCGCTGGCCATGATCTCACTCGGTGGAAAGGAAGGACGGGGGCAGGCATGCGCCCGCCCCCTGGGCAATCGTCAGCCCATCATCACCTTGGCCGCCTGGACGATCTTGTCGGCGTCCGGCGTCATCCAGGTGATCATCTCCTTGGCGCCGGGCGGCGGTGCGTCCGGGAAAGTCGAGCGTGCGACCTTGGCGCCGGGCACGCCGATGGCCACCGAGGCGATGATCTCGGCCGCGGTGCCGAGCGTCTCGTGGCCGTGATCGACCACCAGCAGGCGCCCGGTCTTCTTCACCGAGGCGACGAGGGCGTCGACTGGCAGCGGCTTCAGCGTGCGTGGGTCGATGATCTCGGCGCTGATCCCCGCATCCTTGAGCATGGGCGCGGCGCGCGAGATTTCGATCGCCGCCGGGCCGAAGCCGACGATGGTGATGTCGCTGCCTTCCTGCCTTATGGCGGCCTCGCCGATCTTCACCTCGTAGCTCTCGTCCGGCACGTCGGTCTGCACGGTGTCGATGGCCGAGTAGTGGAAGAAGATCACCGGGTCGGCATCGCGTAGCGCCGCGGTCATCAGGCCCTTGGCGTCGTACGGGTTGGACGGCACCACCACCTTGATGCCAGGGATCGCGGCGTAGAGCGCTTCCTGTCCGGCATCGGCGTGCTGGCCGGCCATGCCGGGCATGCGGCCCGCCGCGTCCTGCCAGATGACGAGCGGCATGCCGACCTGCCCGCCGGTCATGTGCCGCAGCTTGCCGACCTGGTTGAACACCAGCTCGAAGCAGCGCAGCGAGCACATGGAGGGCACGTGGGCGATGGCGCGCACGCCGGTCATGGCGATGCCGGCGGCGCCGCCCACGAACCACTCCTCGTCGATCGGCCCCCAATCGGGAATCCGTGGTTCCCCGAACTCCTTGTAGAGGTCGATGACCTGCCCCATCGGGCTCACTGCGATAGGCCGCTGATACTCGTAGAGCATGGTCATGTGCGGATCGTTCCGCATTTCATTCTGGACGGCCTCGAGGACCGCGTAACCGCCAGGCTTTACAGCCATTTTGGGTCTCCCTTTCTGCCGTCAGGCAATGAACTGGCTGGGTTTGACCAGCGCGTTGGCGAAGACGTGGCCGAGCGCCGCGTCCTGCTTCGGATGCGCCGCCGCGCGCGCCGCGTCGATCGAAGCGGCGACGAGCTGCTTGACCTCGGCCTCGGTGGCGTCGGCTTCTTCTTCGGTAATGATGCTGTTGGCGACGAGCTGCCGGCGCATCCTGGGGATCGGGTCTTCGGCGATCCACGCCCGCACCTCGCTGTCCGAGCGATAGGGCAGCCCGAAAGCCCCCAGGACTCCCGGCTTGGCGCCGGCGAGCCCGGCATGGTCGTAGTAGCGGTAGGTCTTGGTCTCGATGAGCGTCGGGCCGCCGCCGGCCCGGGCGCGTTCCACCGCCCGCTGCGCCACCGTATAGACCGCCATCACGTCCATGCCGTTGACCGCCTCGTGCGGAATTTCCAGCCCCGCGCCGAAATCATGCAGGTTGATCAGCGAGTTGGTGCGCTGCTGCGGCATCGAGATCTGGTAGCCATTGTTCTCGACCACCGCGATCACCGGCAGCTTGTAGAGGGCCGCGTTGCGCAGGCCGGAATAGTACCAGCCATTGTTGACCGACCCGTCGCCGCCGAAGGCGACCGCCACCTGCTGGGTGCCGCGCACCTTGGCCGAATAGGCCGCGCCGGCCGCGAACAGATATTGCGGGCCGATGATGCCGTTCATGCCCAGAATGCCGCGGCTGGCATCGGTGATGTGCATCGAGCCGCCAAAACCCTTGTTGTAGCCGGTCTCCTTGAACATCAGCTCGGCCGACATCTTGTCGATGTCGCCGCCCTTGGCGATCAAGTGCGAGTGGCCGCGGTGGTTGGAGGCGATATAGTCGTCCTCGTTCAGGGCCGCCATGACGCCGACCGACGAGGCTTCCTCGCCCACCGAGATGTGGAAGGCGCCATACATGTTGTCCTTGCCGCCGAGGAACACCTCTTTCATGCCCTCTTCCCACCAGCGGGATTTGAGCATGAGCGTGTACATCTGCTTGAGCTTTTCGGGCGGGATGCCGTCCAACCCGATGGACCAGCCATTGCCGGCCCGTGCCACGGCCACATGCGACACCACGGCAGTGGCGGCGGTGGCTGCGCCGAGCCCCCTCAGGAACGACCGCCGGCTTACGCCTGCGTGTTTCTCGGCCGACGCCTCGCCGGCCTCGGGCATCGGGCCCGCGCCTACCTCTTCCAACATCCCAGAGCTCCTCCACTGGATGATGGGGAGCTGCCCGCGGTGGCGCCGGCAAGTCGAAAGGCAAACAACACACTCCCTGCAGAAATGATTTTCTGCAGCGCCCATGCCAGCGGCAAGTTGTCTCACGCCTGCCGCGTGGCAATACAAGCAGAGCCGATAATATATACTATCAAGCTAAGGGAGGATGCGACGTGCATTCTCTTTGCTGGAGCCCGGTATCACCTCGTGACGGCCTTTGGGGCAGTTCCCCTGCTGCTCAAGATAAAGCGGCGGGTGGGGCGCGATAGGATCGAAGACGACAATAAGCTGATTTTGGACGCCAACCTTGGAGGAGGAGACTGGTGCCCGAAGAGATGCGGAAGGCAGCGACGCTGCCGGATCTGAGCGTGCGCATCATGTTGCGCATCCTTGCCGAGGAGGGACTCGAAACGGCCGGCGTGCTCGCGGCGGCGGGCTTTGCGGAAGGGGTGCCGGCGCTGCCCAGCACGGTGACGCCGGCGCAGGAATTCGCGGTTCAGCGCGCTTTCGTGGAAGCGACCGGCTATCGGCCCGATCTGTGGCTGCGCACCGGGTTGCGCTATCACCTGCCAAACTACGGCGAGCTCGGCCTGGCGCTGCTCACCGCGCCCGATCTGGGTGAGATGGCCGAGACATCGGCCGGCGCACGCGACCTCGACTATTCGCTGGCGCGTATCACGCCGATTCACCAGCACGGCGCGCTGGTGGGCCACGAGATCGACATTCATGACGTGGCCGACGTGCTGCGCGACTTCACCGCCTATCGCGACATCGGCGCCCTCACAACGGCGCTGCGCGATGTATGGAACGGCCGCTTCCCGATCGGCCGCATCGAAGTGGCGCTGCCCCGGCCATCGCAGGGCGAGCTCGGCGAGGCTTGCGAGCCCTTCGTGTTCGACGCCGACCGCACGGCCATTACCTGGAACGGCGAGCACAGCGCGGCTCGTCTCTATTATAGCGATGAGGTGCTGCACGCCGCCTATCTGGCCGAGTGCCGGCTCAAGGCGCGGGTGCGCGGCGCCAAGGACGATCTGGTGGATATGCTGGCGCGGAGCCTGACAGGGGGCACCGGCAGCATACCCTCGCTCGGCGCCCTCGCCGCCGAGGCCGGTATGTCGGAGCGCACCTTGCAGCGCCGCTTGCAGGATCGCGGCGTGAAATTTCGCGATCTGGTCGAGGAGGCGCGCCGGCAGGTGGCCATCGAGCTGCTCACCATGGGCAGCACCCCCATCGCCGAGATCGCCTGGCGGCTGGGCTATTCCGACACGACGAGCTTCGCCCACGCCTTCCGCCGCTGGACCGGCGTCGCCCCCGGCGCGGCCCGCCGTGGCAGCCGGCCCCCAGGCCCCCGGTAAATCCTCACGATATTCTAGACCTCGCGCACGGATCGTGAAACAAAACCAGGTCTGCGGCTCCTCCAGACGCCGGGAGTGACTATCCGTGCCGAATATGATCAGGGCGTTGGTGACCCCGATCGCCTCGCTGCTGCTTTTCGTGCTGAGCTGCGGTCACGCTTTCGCGGCCTATGTCGATACGCCGCCGCCGCTGTTGGAGCGGCTGACGCCCGAGGTCGTAGCCCAGGTCTTCCCCGACGCCGACCGCGTCGAGTCGGCGGGCACCGGCACGCCTCCGGCGGCGCGGGCGTTCAAGGGCGACCAGGTGCTCGGCTACATGTTCTCGACCCTGGATGTGGTGCGCGCGCCCGGCTACCAGGGGACGCCGTTCGACATCGTCGCCGGCGTCGCGCTCGACGGCACCATCACCGGCGCGGTCATGCTCTATCAGCAAGAGCCGATGATCATGGAGGACGCGCACCGGACGGAGCTGATGCAGGCGTTCCTGGTCGATACGCGGGGCATGAGCTCCCGGTCCGGCGCCACGGACGGCCCCAAGCCGAGCTTCATCGCGGGCGCCTCCACCTCGGCCCGGGCCTTCCGCGCCGCCATCCGCAGCAGCGCCAGCGCCGTGCTTGCCGCCTACGAAGCCCGCAGCATGGTGACGGAGCCGACCCTCGATGCCGAGGGCTTCCGGCAGATGGAACTGGACGGGCTGGTGGCCGACGGCTCGATCGCCGAACAGCTTGTGACCAACGCCGATCTCGCGGCGGCGCTGGCGGCGGCAGGCGTCGCGCCAGAAGACCTCGAAGTGGCGCCGCGCGGCGGCCCCGACGCCTCCTATATGCGGCTCCACGCCGCGCTGGCGACGCCCGCCATGATCGGCCGCAACGTGCTGGGCGGGGCGCTTTACGATCGGGTCCGCGGCGCCCTCGGGCCTGGCGCGCAGGCCATCCTGCTGGCGGCGACCGGCCGCTACGACTTCCAGGGCTTCAAGTTCCAGAACAAATCGTCCGGCTACGCCCTCGAGCGCCTGCGCATCCTGCAGGGCGACAAGGTCTTCACCTTCGACAAGGCGCACTATATCCGCCTGCGCAGCAAGCTCGACGACGTCACCGGCGCGGTGATCCTCGACGCCGATTCCGGCTTCGACCCGCTGCAACCCTGGTCTGCCGAGGTGCTGGTCTACGCCGCGCGCGGCGACACGCTCGTCCCCGTGGCGCTGCCGCCGCTGCCCTACGTCCTGCCCGCCGCCTACGTGCTCACCCCCGAGCCCGAGGTCGAGCCGATGCCGGCCTGGATGGAGGCCTGGCTCGCGGACATCCCCAACGAGGCCGTGCTCGGGGCGGCGCTGGCGGCGCTGACGACCATTTTCGCGTTGCAGTCATTGTGGACGCGCCAGCGCCTGCTGCACCGTGTCATTCGCACCGGTTTCCTCGTGTTCACGCTGGTCTGGCTGGGCTGGATCGCGGGCGGGCAGTTGTCGATCGTGCATCTCGTCAACTACCTGCGCGCGCCCTTCGAGCACATGGACATCGGCTTCTACCTCGCCGAGCCGCTGATCGTGATGCTCTCGATCTACGTGGCGGTGTCGCTGCTGCTCATCGGGCGCGGCGTCTTTTGCGGCTGGCTGTGTCCCTTCGGCGCCTTGCAGGAGCTGGTCGGCCAGCTCGCGCGCCTCCTGAAGCTGCCGCAATGGATTCCGTCGACGCGCTTGCAGCAGAGACTCTGGTGGGGCAAATACGCCTCGCTGGCGGTGATCGTCGCTCTCGCCTTCGTCGCCCCCACCGCCGAATCCTATGCGGCGGAGATCGAGCCGTTCAAGACGGCCATCACCTCCTATTTCGTCCGCGGGCTCCCCTATGTCGCCTATGCGCTGCTGCTGATCGGCCTCAGCGCCTTCACCGAGCGCTTCTTCTGTCGGTTCCTGTGCCCGCTCGGCGGCGCCCTCGCCATCCTCGACCGGCTGCACCTGCTCAACCTGCTCAAGCGTCGTCCCGAATGCGGCCATCCCTGCCATTTGTGCGAGCATAGTTGCCCGGTGCGGGCCATCGCGCCCTCGGGCAGGATCAACATGGCGGAGTGCTTCCAGTGCCTCGATTGCCAGGTCGAATATTACGACGACCACCGGTGCCCGCCGCTGGTGCAGCAGCGCAAGCGCAGCACGCGCCCGCAGCGCGCCCCGCGCCCGGAACTGGTGGTCAACCGCGTGGCTGCGCCGTGACGGCGGCCGGCACGGGGGCAGCGCCCGTCCCCGTCGTGCCCGTCACCCGCCTCGACGGCTCGGCCGCGACCGTGTAAGGCCGGCGCTGCAAGCGGCCCATATGCCTTCGGATACCTATATGTCCGGGCAGCGGGAACCGCTTGCGGGATGAAGGTGCGGGAAAATGAAGAGTCTGGATCGCCGCTTTGCCGTGGCGCCCATGATGGACTGGACGGACCGGCATTGCCGCTACCTGCACCGGCGGTTGACGGCGCGCGCGCTGCTGTTCACCGAAATGGTGACCAGTGCCGCCGTGCTGCATGGCGACCGCCAGCGGCTGCTCGGCTTCGCCGCGGTGGAGCACCCCGTCGCCGTGCAGCTCGGCGGGTCCGAGCCGCGCGAGCTGGCCGAGGCGGCGCGCATCGCCACCGCCTTCGGCTATGACGAGATCAACCTCAATGTCGGCTGCCCGTCCGACCGCGTGCAGTCCGGCCGCTTCGGGGCCTGCCTGATGGCCGAGCCGGCGCTGGTCGCCGACTGCGTGCGCGCCATGCGCGACGCCACCGACGCGCCCGTGACCGTCAAATGCCGCATCGGCATCGACGACCAGGACACCGAGCAGAGCCTCGACCGCTTCGCCGACATGATGGTCGAGGCCGGCGCCGTCCATCTCTACGTCCATGCGCGCAAGGCGTGGCTCAAGGGCCTGTCGCCCAAGGAGAACCGCACCATTCCGCCGCTCGACTATCCGCGCGTGCGCCGCCTCGCGGCGCGGCTCGCGCCGTTCCCGGTCTCGCTCAATGGCGGTCTCGCGACGCTGGCCGCCGCCGAGGCGGAACTTCGGCATGTCGCCGGCGTCATGCTCGGGCGCGCCGCCTATCACGAGCCGCTGCTCCTCGCCGAGGTCGATCACAGCATCTTCGGCGCGCCGGCCCGCACGGTCGATCTGGCCATCCTGATGCGCGACATGGCCGACTACGCCGAGCGCGAGCTTGTCGCCGGCACGCGGCTCAACGCCATCACGCGGCACATGCTCGGCCTCGCCAATGGCCGGCCGGGGGCGCGCCAGTTCCGCCAGATCCTGAGCGTCGAGGCCTCCCGCCGCGGTGCCGGCCCCGAGGTGCTGCAGCGCGCCCTGGCGGTGGTGGAGCAGGGCCGCGCGCTGGCGGCCTAGTCGGCCATTTCGAGCCGGTCGCCGGCCACCGAATAGCGGCTCAGCGTTTCGAGGAAGGTCATGCCGAGCAGGCTCCCCTGCAACGCCCCGCGCTCGGCGACGAAGGCGCGCACGTTACGCCGCGCGATGCCGCCCACCGCGATGCGGTCGAGCGTCACCAGCGCCGCGCGCCCGGTGCCGTTGGCGGTCACCACCGGCATGGTGAAGCTCAGCCGGCCGACGTCGATGCCGGCGCGCTCGGCGTCGCGATAGCTCAGCACCACCGCCGAGGCGCCGGTGTCGAACAGCAGCTTCATGTCGGCGCCGTTGACCGCCGCGGCGACGGTGAAATGGCCGTCCATGCCGCGCCGGAAGGTGGCGGTGCCGTTCTCGGAGTCGATGATGGCGGTGGTCGGCGACAATTCGCCCACGACCCGCGCCATCACGTCCTTGAGATCCTCGCGATAGGTGTAGCCCACCAGCGCCGTGGCGAAGAGCCCGGCCCAGACGAGGAAATTTCCGGCAATGGCGCTGAGGCGCTGGCGCCGCGAAAAGGCGCCCGCCGCGAAGATCACCGCGAGGATGACAAGCGGCGCCAACTGCCCGAGCTGCGTCGGAGTGAGGCCGAGCCACGCGCTCGCGTCGGCATTGACGAGCAGCGCCAGTCCGGCAGCGATGAGCAGGGCGACGCCGACAAAGAGCATGGTCGAGAGAGTGGGGAGGATTGGGGCGAAATCAAGCGTCCGCGGCCCCGCTCACATGAAAATCATGAAGGCGGTGAGCACCGCGGCCTCGAGCAGTGCCTGCAGCGCGCCGATGAGGTCGCCCGTCTGCCCGCCAACCAGCCGCCGGCAGACCGTCACCCAGCCCCAGGCGACCAGCGCCGCCAGCGCCAGCGCCGCGACGAGCCCGGCCACGCCCACCGCGAAGCCGGCGAGCACGAAGCTCAGCAGCGCTGCAAAGCCGGCGCCGACGGCGAAATTGCGCCGACTCAGCGGGCCGACGCTGGCCGCCGCGCCGCCCGAGCGCGCCGGCGGCAGCGCATGGGCCAGCCACAGCGCGCCCGAACGCGCCAGCAGCGCCGCCGCCAGCAGCACGCCCGCCGCCTCGAGCGCGTCGCCGATGGCGCCGATGGCGGTGACGCGCAGCGCCACGTAAAGCACGATGGCGACGACGCCATAGGTGCCGTGCCGGCTGTCGCGCATGATGTCGAGCCGCTCGCCCGCGTCGCGCCCGCCGAACAGCCCGTCGGCGGCGTCGGCCAGCGCGTCCTCGGCCATCGCCCCGGTGACGATGGCCGTGAGCGCCACCGCCACCGTCGCCGCGATCGCCGGCGGCGTGCCCGCCACGAGCAGCGCCAGCAGCGCCAGCGCCGGCCCGAGCCCGATGACGAGGCTCGCGAAGGGCAGGGCGAGGGCGATGCGCTCGAGCCGCGGGGCCGCGTGCGGCGCCTTGCCGGTCGGCAGCCGCGAGTAGAAGCGCAGCCCCATGACGAGGTCGGCGGCGAGGTGCG